>NZ_JBEYWC010000030.1:0-86599 GCF_040704505.1 Streptomyces sp. NPDC047002 | reverse complement strand
GGCCCCCCCGCCGCGCTCGTGGGCCCGCGGCCGGCGGCGCACCCCCCCCCCACCCCCCGCACCCCGCGCCGCCGCGGCCCACGGCCGGGCCCGGCCGTGCGCCGGGCGTCCGCGCACCCGACCCCGAGGGCGCCGGCGCCCTGCCTCCACCCACAGGAGGTGGGGTTTCCCCGAGCCCTACACCCTGAGGGGGACCCCGCTTCGGGACCTGGGGCCGATCCCCGGGAGCGCCGCCGCTCCTAGCGTGGTGCACATGACCACGCCTGTCCGCACGAGCGCTTCCGGAGCCGCGAGCCACGGCCACGCGCCGTACGCGTCGTTCTCCTCGTACGTACGGGCGCGGGGGCCCGTACTGCTGCGCACCGCCCGCTCCCTCACCGCGAATCCGCTCGACGCTGAGGACCTGCTGCAGACCGCGCTCACCAAGACGTACGTCGCCTGGGAGCGCATCGAGGACCACCGCGCCCTCGACGGCTACGTACGCCGTGCGCTGGTCAACACCCGCACCTCGCAGTGGCGCAAGCGCAGGATCGACGAGTTCGCCTGCGAGGAGCTGCCCGAGCCGGCCCGCGCGCAGGGCGGGGCGCCCGACGTGGCCGAGCGCCAGGTGCTGCACGACGCGATGTGGCGGGCGGTCACCCGGCTGCCGGACCGGCAGCGCGCCATGGTCGTCCTGCGGTACTACGAAGACCTGAGCGAGGCCCAGACCGCCGAGGTCATGGGCGTCTCGGTCGGCACCGTCAAGAGCGCGGTCTCCCGCGCCCTGGCCAAACTCCGCGAGGACCCGGAGCTCGCCCCGGCCTCCTGACCGCCCGCACTCCGAGAGCGGAGGAAGGCCGACCGGATGAAGATCGGATCGTCTGCTCCCGGGTAGTGACTTTCGCGCCGATCGCTGCGCAGAATCCAGGCATCCCCCGCAGCCGTCACCGCGGGCCGTGGGCCACCGTTCCCCGGAGGACGCCGTGCTGAGCACCATGCAGGACGTACCGCTGACCGTCACCCGCATCCTTCGTCACGGCATGACGATCCACGCGAAATCCCGCATCATCACCTGGACCGGGGAAGGCGAGCCGCAGCGGCGGAGCTTCGCGGCGGCCGGCGGCCGGGCCGTGCAGCTCGCCGCCGCGCTCCGCGCCGACCTCGGGGTACGGGACGACGAGCGGGTGGCGACGCTCATGTGGAACAACGCCGAGCACGTCGAGACGTACCTGGCCGTCCCCGCCATGGGCGCGATCCTGCACACCCTCAACCTGCGCCTGCCGCCTGAGCAGTTGATCTACATCGCGAACCACGCGGAGGACCGCGTGATCGTCGTCAACGGCTCGCTGCTGCCGCTGCTCGCGCCTCTCCTGCCCCACCTGCCGACCGTCGAGCACATCGTCGTCAGCGGTCCCGGCGACCTCGCGCTGCTCGCGGAGGCGGACGCGCAGGTGCACGACTACGAGGAGCTCATCGCCCGGCACTCGCCCGACTTCGACGCCTTCGACTGGCCCGAGCTCGACGAGCGCACCGCCGCCGCCATGTGCTACACCTCGGGCACCACGGGCGAGCCCAAGGGCGTGGTGTTCTCGCACCGTTCGATCTTCCTGCACTCGATGCAGGCGACCACCGCGGCCGCGTTCGGTCTGACGGAGCGCGACCTGTCGCTGGTGGTCGTGCCGCAGTTCCACGTCAACGCGTGGGGCGTGCCGCACGCCACGTTCATGGTCGGCGCGAGCATGCTCATGCCCGACAGGTTCCTCCAGCCCGCGCCGCTGGCCGACATGATCGAACAGGAGCGGCCCACCCACGCGGCGGCCGTCCCCACCATCTGGCAGGGCCTGCTCGCCGAGGTCACGGAGCGTCCCCGCGACCTGTCGTCGATGTACCGCGTCACGATCGGCGGCGCCGCCTGCCCGCCGTCGCTGATGGAGGCGTACGACAGGCTCGGCGTGCGCCTCCTGCACGCCTGGGGCATGACGGAGACCTCGCCGCTCGGCACCACCTCGTACCCGCCGCCCGGCCTCACCTCCGAGGAGGAGTGGCCCTACCGCGTCACACAGGGCCGCTTCCCCATCGGTGTCGAGGCCCGCCTCGCCGGTCCCGGCGGCGCCCTCCTGCCCTGGGACGGCGCGTCCGCGGGCGAGCTCGAAGTGCGGGGGCCCTGGGTGGCGCGCGCCTACTACGGCGGCAGCGAGGGCGCGGAGCTCGTGCCCGACGACAAGTTCAGCCCGGACGGCTGGCTGCGGACCGGCGACGTCGGCGTCATCAGCCCCGACGGCTACCTCACCCTCACCGACCGCGCCAAGGACGTCATCAAGTCGGGCGGCGAGTGGATCTCCAGCGTCGGCCTGGAGAACGCCCTGATGGGGCACCCCGCCGTCGCCGAGGCCGCGGTCGTCGCCGTGCCCGACGACCGGTGGGGCGAGCGCCCGCTCGCCACCGTCGTCCTCAAGGAGGGCGCGAGCGCCGGCTACGAGGAGCTGCGCGACTTCCTCGCGGGACAGGTCGCCAAGTGGCAGGTGCCCGAGCGCTGGGCGGTGGTGGAGTCCGTGCCGAAGACCAGCGTGGGAAAGTTCGACAAGAAGGTGATCAGGCGGCAGTACGCCAACGGCGAGCTGGACGTCACCCGGCTCTGACGCGATCCGGCTCTGACACGAGCGGGATCCGGTGGGATCCGGCGCTGCGGGGACCCGGGTCCGGTGCGAACCGGGCCTGATGCGGCCGGATCCGGTGCGATCCGGCGCCGGCGCGATCCGGCTCCCGTGCGGCCCTGCGCCGGCGCGGCCCGGGGCGCGCGCTCGTCGGGGATCTCGCGGCGTTCCCCGCGGTGGGCGGGCGCGGGCCGGATACTGGTGGTCGCCAGGCCCGCAAACGCAGCCACGAGGAGAGCACCCGTGAGTGACCCCTGGAGCCTGTTCGGCACGACCGTCAACGGCGTCCTGACCACCCAGAAGCGCGACGGCAGGCCGCAGTTGTCGAACGTCTCGTACCTGTGGGACCCCGAGCCCCGCATCCTGACGGTCTCCGTGACCGACGACCGCGCCAAGACCCGCAACCTGCGCCGCGACCCGCGCGCGAGCTTCTACGTCACCACGCCCGACCTCGGCGCCTACGCGGTCGGCGAGGGCGAGGCCGAGCTCGGCGAGGTCACCCGCGCGCCCGACGACGACGCGGCGGACGCGCTCGTCGCGCACTACCGCGCGCTGCGCGGCGAACACCCCGACTGGGACGACTTCCGCGCGGCGATGGTCGCCCAGCGGCGCCTGCTCCTGCGGCTCCCGCTCACCCGTGTGTACGGGTGGGTGCCGGACGGGAACTGACGCCGGTAGCCGTCTCGTCCGGGCCTGCCCCCCGGCTGCCGGAGCCGGAGCAGGCCCGTCGGCCAAGGCGCGCGTACGGCAGCTGTCGGGGCCAACTCCCCTGGAGCTGCCCTCAGTTCGTGCCGATCTTCGCGAGGAGGTCCACGATCCGGGCTTGGACCTCCTCGCTCGTGGAGCGCTCCGCGAGGAACAGCACGGTCTCGCCCCGTACCAGGCGCGGCAGTTCGGCCGGGTCCATGCCGGCCGACGTGTAGACGACCAGCGGCGTGCGGTTCAACTGGCCGTTCGCGCGCAGCCAGTCGATGATCCCGGCGCGCCGCCTGCGTACCTGCATCAGGTCCATCACGACGAGGTTCGGCCGCATCTGCCCGGCGATGGCCACTGCCTCGTTGTCCTCGGCGGCGAGGCCGACCTGCATGCCGCGCCGCTCCAGGGTGGTCGAGAGGGCGAGCGCGATCTCCGCGTGCTCCTCGATCAACAGGACGCGTGGCGGGTGCTGTTCGCTGTCACGCGGCGCGAGCGCCTTGAGCAGCACGGCGGGGTCGGCGCCATACGCGGCGTCGCGGTTGGCCTGGCCGAGGCCCGCCGTCACCAGCACCGGCACCTCGGCCGCGACCGCGGCCTGCCGCAGCGACTGGAGCGCTGTCCTGGTGATCGGCCCGGTCAGCGGGTCCACGAACAGCGCGGCGGGGAACGCGGCGATCTGCGCGTCGACCTCCTCGCGCGAGTGCACGACGACGGGCCGGTAGCCGCGCTCGCTCAGCGCCTGCTCGGTGGAGACGTCCGGCGCGGGCCAGACCAGCAGCCGACGCGGATTGTCCAGCGGCTCCGGCGGCAACTCGTCGTCCACCGGCTGCGGTTGCGGCCGGTTGGCCACCTCGACCGCGCCGCCGGGACCGTCCAGCGGCTCCGGCCCCTCTGCGCCCTCGTCCGGCGCCCCGATGGCGTACGAGCGGCCCTCGGCGCGCCCGCCGCCCGTGCCGGAGGACGGCGGCGGCAACGGCACCGACGTGCTCTGCGAGGTCGGCGGCCCCTGGGGCTGCGGGCGCTGCGGCGCCGCGCCGTCCGCCGCGGGCTCCGTGCGGTTGCCCAGCTTGCGCCTGCGGCCCGCGGCCCCGGGAGCGGGCGCGCCGGGCGCCTGCCCGCCGCGGGCGAACGGCACGCCCTGCCCCAGCGTGCGCACGCTGAACGCGCGCCCCTGGGTGTCGTGCCCGGTCGCGGTGCCGCCGGGCGGCGTCTCGTCGGGCAGCGGCTGCGCCGCGGGCGGCGCCTGCCGGGGGTGCTGCGGCTCGGTGGGCGGCGCGGGGCGTCGCGGCTGCTGCGCCCTGCCCCCCGCAGCCGGCGCGTCGGCGCCCGGCAGCGGATGGGCCTGCGGCGGGGTGTGGTCCGCGTCCTGCCCGGCGCGCGCGGCGTCGTGGCGCGCCGAATCGTCCGTACGGTCCGCGGCCCCCGGCGGCAGCGCGAACGGCGACCGCGCGCCCTCCGCATCGGCCCGCTGCTCACGGACCTGCGGCTGCCCCTGAACCCGGTCCTGGTGACCCTGTGGCCCTTGTTGGCCCTGCGGCCCCTGACGGCCCTGCACCTGTCCTTGAGTCTGCGCGGGCGCCTGCGGCTGCTCGCTCCCCGGCTGCCCCTGCCCCTGCGCGAGCACCCGGCGTGCCCGCCGGCCCGTGGGCTGCTGCGGTGCGGCCTGGTGGTCGGCGGGCCCCGCCGCCGTCCTGGCGGCGGACTGGGCCGCGGGCCCGCCGGGACCGCCCTGCGGCGGCACGGGTGCGAGCGACGGCGGCCCGTCCGCGGGCGCCGGCTGCGGCGCGATCGGCCCTGACGGCAGCGCGGGCAGCGCGTTCTGCCCGGCCTGCGCGCCCTGGGCGGCACCCCGGTGGCCCCGCGCGGGCACGCCCTGCGGCGGCACCGTCGTACCGACGCCCCCCGGCGGCACGGCAGTGCCGCGCCGCGCGCCGTGCCCCGCGGGCACGACCGCGCCCTCCGCCGGGCTCGGGCGGCCGCGGCGGCGGCCCGTACCCGCGTCGCCGCCGGGAGCAGGGACCAGCGCGCCACCGGCGGGTCCACTGCCGGCGGGTCCACTGCCGGCGGGTCCTGCGCCCGCGGGCCCGCTGCCCGCGGCCTGCGCGTCCTCGGCCGCCGGCCGCGCCCTGCGCCGGCCGGTGGGCGGCTCCGCCGCGTTCTCGTCCTCCCCGGCGCCTCGGTTCCCGCCGTTCGCGCCGCTTTCCAGGCTCTCCCTGTTCCCGCTGTTCCCGCTGCTCCCGCCGGTCGGCGAAGCGAGGAACGCGTCCGTGGAGGACCGCCGCGCCCTGCGCCGCCCGCCGTGGCCGCCGCCCACGGTGGTGCCCGGCGCCCCGGTCTGCTCCTGGTACGGGACGGCCGCGCCCCCCGCCTGCACCGTGCCGCCGCCCTCGCCGAGCGGCAGTTCCAGCACGTACGACATGCCGTCCATGCCCGGCACCTGGTGCGTCTGGAGGACACCGCCGTGCGCCCGCACGATGCCCTGCACGATCGGCTCGTGCACCGGGTCGCCGCCGGGGAAGGGGCCGCGCACCTCGATCCGTACGACGTTGTCGCGCTGGGCCGCGGCGACCACGACGGTCGAGTCGATGTACCCGCCCTGCGGCTGGTGCCGCGAGCGGCCCGTCGCGTCCACGCCGACCACGTCGGCGATCAGGTGCGCGAGCGCCGTCGCCAGCCGGTGCGGGTCGACCTCGGCCTCGATCGGCGGCGCGTGCACGGCGAACTGCGCACGGCCGGGCCCGATCAGCTCCACCGCGCCGTCGACGCCCGCGGCGACGACCCCGTCGAGCATGACGGCCTGCTTGGTCAGCGTCTCGGTGCCCTCGTCGAGCCGCTGGTAGCCGAGGACGTTGTCGACGAGCGTGGTCATCCGCGCGTACCCGGCGGCCAGGTGGTGCAGGATCTGGTTGGCCTCGGGCCACAACTGGCCTGCCGGGTCGGCGGCGAGCGTGGTCAGCTCGCCGCGCAGCTCATCAAGCGGGCCGCGCAGCGCGTCCCCGAGCACCGCGGTCAACTGCGCGTGGCGCGCCGCCACGATCCCGTACCGCTCGGTCAGCTCCTCGATCTCCGCCGCGTACCGGTCGCTGCGGTCGGCGAGTTCGGCCGCGGCGGCCTCCTCGGTCTCCCGCAGCTGCGCGGTCAGCCGCTCCTCGACCTCGTCGCGCTCCGCCGTCAGCCGCTGCTCGGTCGCGGCGAGGTCGGCGGTGAGCCGCCGCTCGGTGGCGGTGAGTTCGCCGGTGAGGCGCTCGGTCGTGCTCCGCAGCTCGGCGGCTGCGCTCTCCTTGAGCTCCGCGACCTCGTCCGTGTGGCTCTTGACGAGCTCCTCGTGGGCGCGCCGGTCGATGAACGTCATGACGGCGCCGACCAGCTGGTCCCCGTCGCGCACCGGCGCGGTCGTCAGGTCGACGGGCACCGCCGAGCCGTTCTTCGCCCACA
The DNA here is from genome assembly GCF_040704505.1 of Streptomyces sp. NPDC047002. Lineage (NCBI taxonomy): Bacteria > Bacillati > Actinomycetota > Actinomycetes > Kitasatosporales > Streptomycetaceae > Streptomyces > Streptomyces sp. NPDC047002. The sequence continues at coordinate 79,835 of NZ_JBEYWC010000030.1, read as the reverse complement.
GCACCTGCCCGCGCACCCGGTGCTTGCGGCCGGAGCGCAGGGTGTCGGCGAGCGGCGACTCGTCGTAGGGGAAGGGGTCGCCGTTGGCCCGCGAGTGCAGGACCAGCGTGTGCAGCTCCCGGCCGCCGAGGTCGGTGGCGCGGAAGCCGAGGATCTGCGCGGCGGCCGGGTTCACCAGCACGACGCGGCCGTCGGTGTCCGTGCCGACGACGCCCTCCGAGGCGGCGCGCAGGATCATCTCGGTCTGCCGCTGCGAACGTGCGAGCTCCGCCTCGGTGTCGACGGTGCCCGCCAGGTCGCGGACGACGAGCATCAGCAGCTCGTCGCCGGTGTAGCCGCCCGCGGGGTCGCGGTACGCGTCGCGGCTGTCGAGCGACGCGCTCGTCACCTCGACGGGGAACTCGGCGCCGTCCGTCCTGCGGGCGGCCATCCGCGTCGGCTTCGTACGGCCCCTGACGTCCGTGGACGAGGGGCGGCGCATCGAGCCGGGGATCAGCTTGGAGTCGAACTCGGGCAGCAGGTCGAGCAGCCCGCGGCCGACGAGGGCGGTGCCCGGGGACTCGAACATCTCCAGGGCGATCGCGTTCGCGTTGACGACGGTGCCGTTGGCGTTGACGAGGACGAGGCCGTCGGGGAGCGCGTCGAGTATGGCTGCGAGGCGAGCAGCGCCTCGGGATGGCCTGCTGCTCACGACGACGCTTCCTCCCTGGCTCACTGCGCTTCGCGGACCTGCCGCGCCGCCCATCTTGCCCGCGGGGGTCCGGCCTGTCACGGGAGGGAGTCTACGGGCTGGGGACGGCGACGCGGCGGGGGATCGTGGATGTGCGGGGCGCGTGAGCGCGGGGGCGGGCGGGCGCGACAGGATGGTCATGCGATCCGCACGCCCTCTCCATCCCGGCGCCCGCCCGCCCCGCCGCCTCAGCCGAGGTCGGGCAGTACCGGTACGAGCTGCCGCCAGCGCGAGATCTCGCACCCGTTGCGCCGGTTGAAGGAGGCGTCGACGGGGCGCCCGTGCCAGGTCCCGACGACCCGCGCGGTCGCGGGGCCCCCGTAGATCTGCGTGCACAGCTGCCCCTCGGGCACCGGCGCGAACGGGTCGCTCCCGCCCCGCCCGAACCCGTCGAGCCGGTCGCACGCGGCGGCCGCTTCCGGGTGCGTGCCGCCCACGGGCTCGCACCGCAGTTCGTACGAGGAGGACGGCGTGCCGCGCGCGCCGGACGGGTCGGACACCAGGACGGTGAGCGCGTCGCGCGGCGCGTCGCCCGGCGCGGCGGCGACGAGCCCGGCGAGCGCCACGGGCAGGACGGACAGCAGGGGCACGAGCGGTACGGCGCGACGGCGGCGCGGGCGAGGCAGCAAGGCGACTCCTAGCTCCAGGGGGTGATCCGGGAGGCCCCCGCCCCGGGGCCCGCCCGGTCCACCGGAACGCGCCCCGGGACGGGTCCCGGACTCTCCCCAGGACCAACGCGGCAGCGCCCAGGACGTTGCGCTTGGCGAGTGCTTTGCCATGCCGTACACCCGCCCGGTACGGTGAGGAACGATTGGTGAGCGCGCCCTCGGGTGTGTCATCATCTGCACAGCAAGCCCGCGTGCGCGGGCTGTGGAGGCGTCGCCTAGTCCGGTCTATGGCGCCGCACTGCTAATGCGGTTTGGGTCTTATACATCCATCGAGGGTTCAAATCCCTCCGCCTCCGCACCGAGAAGCCCCGGCCCTCCCAGGCCGGGGCTTCCGTCGTCCCCCGCTCCATCTCCGCAGGTCAGCGCGGTGCGGCCAATGGATTTCACCTGGAGCCGCAGGTCATGTAATGTTGTTCTCGCACCGCAGGGGGGACGAAGATCCCGCCGAGCGAGCACTCGTAGCTTAACGGATAGAGCATCTGACTACGGATCAGAAGGTTGCAGGTTCGAATCCTGCCGAGTGCACACAGGTCGAAGGCCCCGAGAGATTATCTCGGGGCCTTCGACGTTGTCCGTACAGCAGTGAAGTACAGCAACCGCGTCAGCCGGCGTCGCCCATGGCCGAGGACAGCTTGCCGATGGCCGCCCGCACGTCCTCGTCGCTCGCCGCGGCGTAGACCTCCATCGTCATGGCGATCTGCGAGTGCCGGAGGATGCGCTGAGCGATCTTGGGGTGCACCCCGAGGGCGACGAGCAGCGCCGCGACGGTGTGCCGGGTGTTCCGCAACGGGATGACCCGAAGACCGGCCCGGCGGGCGCGCAGGGCGAACATCCTGGTGAGGTTGCCCGGCTCGATCGGCGTCCCGTATTTCGTCGTGAAGATCAGGCCGTGGACGTCCTGCCACAGGTCACCCGCGGCCTTGCGGTCCCCGAGCTGCTGCGCGCGCCGCATCCGAAGCGCCTTGATGCAGAGAGCGGGCAGGGGCAGGAAGTCGTCCGAGTCCTCGGTCTTGGTCTCCCGGTGCAGGATCTGTCGGCCGGCGCGCTGGATCTGGTGGTCGACGTAGAGCTCCCCCGCCTCGAAGTCGATCGACTTCCAGGTCAGGCCCAGTACCTCACCCCGCCGGAGTCCGAGGGTGAGCACCAGTACCCAGGCCGCGAACAGGTGATCTCCCCTGGCAGCGGCATCGGTGAGGAAGCGCCCCGCCTCAGCCACCGACCACGGCTTGATCCGGCGCCGACGGGGCTTGGGCACCTTGACCAGGGCTGCCACGTTCTTGCCGATCTCCTCCTCGGTGACCGCGTGCGTGAGCGCGGCTCGCAGGGCGTCACGTGAGCCCTGAACCACTCGGCGGGACGGGAACGACTGGCAGCACTCCCCGACCGCGCAGCACCTCCGACGAGCCGGAGCCCGCCTGACGTCCTTGCCCTGCGCGCAGCACTGGCAGGTGGTGGCGAGCTTCGTCAGCCACTCGCGCACGTCGCGCACGGTGAGCTTGTCCAGCCGCTTCGCTCCGAGGGACGGCACGATGTAGAGCCTCATGTAGCCCTCGTACGAGACATACGACAGCGGAGCGAGGTCGGGCTTCACGATCGAGTCGAGCCAGTACGTGAGAAAGGCTGCGACGGTCCGATGCCGGGTGGCCACCGGACCCTTCTTCGCCTCGGCGTGCAGCGAGACCCACTTGTCGTGCACGTCCTCGCGCGTCTTGCCGTAGACGTACTTCCGGGCCCGCTTCCCGTCCGGCTTGGTCACCCAGACGTATGCGGCGTAGCCGTTCTTGTAGGGGTAGATGGAGCCCTCGCCGTTGCTCCGCTTGCCGGTCACGCGGACCACTCCTCGACCTGCTGTGCGCAGCAGTTCACGTACTCGTCCACCCAGGTCGGGAGGATGCGGCGATTGCGGCCGACCTTGACCGAACGAATCTCCCCGTTGAGAACGAGCATCTTGGTCTTGGACAGGCCGAAGCCCAGCATCTCGGCGACTTCGGCTGTGGTGTGCCACTTGCGTTGGATCACGACGGCGGTCATGCGGCGTCTCCTTTGCGCGGAAGGGACGGTGAGCGTCAGCAGCGTCAGCGGAATCCCCTGACCTGCTGTTTTGCTGGACTGGCCGACGTCAGCACGCGTCAGCGCTTCGCGGTGGTTGTGCTGACCGTGCTGACGTCTGCTGGCGGGGCGTTCGTGGGCGTTGCCGCAGCTCGCGGGTTTCTGCTGACATCGCTGACGATCAGCGGGCATCGGCGCCGCGCTGTAGCGAGGGGTGGACCCGGTACGTGGCGGTCGCCGGCTGTCCGGGGCGGCCCGTTCGGGGTGGGGTGTCGGCGCGGAGGTAGCCGTGGGCTTCGAGGAGCGCGAGCGCGGGTTCGACCTGGGCGACGGTGCGGAAGCGGCGGGAGGCCGCTACGGCGTCGCGGCGCTTGATGGCCGTGCGGTACGTGCCGTCCGTCTTGGGGCGGGCGAGCCAGTCGAGGATGGTGCGCGCGGCGTCGGTGGCCGCGTCGCTGGCGATCAGGTCGAAGACGGCGAGGGCGTGCTGGGTGTAGTACGCCGTGATCTCCGCGGCTCGGTTGATCGCGTCCTCTTCGACCGGCTCGCCCCAGCGGGGGCCGGTGATGCGGTCGGCGAGGTGGAGCAGCAGGGCGACGCGGGCCGTGTGGCCGACCAGCTTGCCCGCCCAGTCGAGGAGATGGGCGAGCGGCTGTTCCGGCCGCAGCGCTGCTTCGAGCTGGTCCTGGAGGGCCTCGACCGCTCGGTCCGCCGCGGGTGTCAGGGGAATGGTGGTGGGTTCGGGGAGTGCGTAGAGGGTGTGGAGGAGGGTGGAGAGGCGGTTGCGGTAGCGCTGGGCAACTGGCTCGGGTACGGGGGTGGTGCGGGTCTTGCGGTAGCCGAGGTTGGACGCGGGCAGCGCGTAGAGGAAGCGGGCCAGCAGGCCGCGGTCCCGGGCGCCCGGTGTACTGGCGAGGTCCTGGAGCACGGCCGGCTGGGGCGTGATGCCGATGGTGAGCGCGGGCTTGTCGACGCTGGGCTGCTCGCGGGTGATGCGGTCGGTCTGGAGCCGTTCGCCCTTGTGGGCCTGGAGGAAGACGCCGAGGTTGGGCTTGGCGCTGTAGCGCCCCGCGATGATGTCGAAGAGGTCGCCCTCGGGTGAGAGCGCCGCCAGGCACCGGTGCACGGCGAGCTGCTGGGCGAGCGGTTCCGGGGTGATGTCGCCGGAGACCGTGAGGCGCGGTTTCGGCGGGACGTGGATGTCCTCGGCGAGCAGCCGCGCCGCGGACGCCTCGGCCACGATCGCCGTGCGGTCGACGCCGTCGCCGGGCTTGCGTGCCTTCGCCATCAGGGCCTCGGCCTCCGCGAGCGCGGCCTCCTTCGCGGTCTCGGCCTCGACGATCTGCGCACGGGAGTCCTCTTGCAGCTGCCGCTCGACGTCATAGACGGGCTCCGTCATGGCGGCGAAGACGTCGGACTTGCGGGAGGCCGGAGGCATGGCACAGACGAGGTAGAGGTTCGCCTGCTCCCGCCATCCGGGCCGGATTTCGACGTGTACGCGTCCGCCGGCCGCCGTGGAGAGCGCGGCCAGCGCCATGGTGGCCGCGAGGTCCGGCGGCGTCTGGGTGAACTCGGCCACGGCCGACACCTGTTCGGCCACCCAGGGCGTCAGTGTGTCGACGGGGAAGAGCGGCAGAGGGGCGTGCGCACCGAGCGGGATCGGGTCCGGCCAACGGTCGGACGTACCGATCGTGGCGAGCTCGGCGGCCGCCTGGGAGGCGATCCGGTCAGCCGCGGACATGCCCTGGCGAGTGTGGGCGATCAGCCGGGTACCGGTCTCGATGAGGCGGCGCTGCCGGGCCAGGTCCGCGACGATCTCGGCGTAGTACGTGCCGTTCGCCGCGGTGGGCGTGGCCTGGACGAGCGTGTGCAGGTACGCCGCGCCGCCGATGCGGTCCAGGTCGTTGGCCGCCCGCAGATGCGCGGCGAGCGTGATCGGGTCGACCGGCAGGGAGGCCGTGTGCATCGCGGTCACCGCACCGTGGAGGGTGGCGTGGGCGGGGCAGTAGTAGTCCTCCACGCTCAGGATCTCGGCGATATCGGCGATCACCGACCGGTCCAGGAGCATGGCACCGAGCGCCGCCTGTTCGGCACTCGGGTCGTTCGGCGGGGCCTGGTCCTGGTCCTCGATGAAGTCGTTGCTCACCGGGCACCCTCCTGGGCGCGGACGGTGGCGGCGCGGGCGCCCGAGGCGCCGTTCGTCCGGTGGACGCTGCCGCGCTCGGTCGCCTGGGCGGCGCACGCGCGTGTGCGGCGTCGGGAGTGGTGCATGCTGGGGGCACCTCCTGATTCCTTGGTTGGGGTGGGGAGATACCGGGACAGCGGGCGTCCTTGACCCGTCGACCGCTGCCCCGGGCCCTCTACGCGGACTGCGTTCCGCTGCCGCCTGCGCGCGGCCCTGAGAGCAGCACGAAGTGCAGGGCCACCTCGGCCGATTCGCCGTACGCGTACGCGCTGTCCGCGAGCCCCGCGGCACTCCGGAGTGCCGCGGCGATCTCGGCGGCCTCCTGGTCGGCCAGGTCCTCGAAGAACGCGTACTCCCGCTCCGCGCAGCGGGCCGCCTGCCGCTCGGTGATGTGCTGGCGGAGTGCGGCGAGGCCGGCGGCGCCGGTCCATTGGGCCAGTTCGTCGCTGAGCTCGGGGAGCGGGTGGTCCGGGAGGACGTACAGGCCGTCCCTGCGCCCCAGTTCGGGGGAGGACGGGCACGCGCCGTCGCGAACGGCGCGGATCGCTTCGGACGCGCCGTAGGCGTATGCCTGGGCGGCGTTCTCGTACAGCGCTTCTGCCTGGTAACGGAGCGTCTCGTGGAGCTCCCCGAGTCGCCAGAGGGCGTCGTCGTGCGGGCGGACGGCGTGTTGGGCTCCCCGTACGGCCACGGAGCCGGTGACCGGGCGCACCCGTGCCGGGTCGGTGTGCCAGGCGGCGTTGCGCGCGCTCTGGGCGGCGGTGCGGTATTCGCGGGCGGCGGCGCCGAGCGCCTGTACGCCCGCGGTCAGGCTGTCGAACCACGCTACGGCGGTTGTGGACATGTCTCGCGTCCTCTCCGAAGTGGGCTGAGATGTGGGTCCGGCCGACTGTCCGGTCCTCTGCGCGCGTCCGCCCGCGCAGATCCCGCGCAGACGCGGAAGGGGCGGACGCGCACAGAGGGCCGTCAGACGAGCTGCTGTTCAGCAGCCCCGCTGCCGCTCGCGGCGGCCAGCAGGAGCGCGCGGAGGTCCGTGCCGATCAGGGCGACGAGCCGTTCTTCGAGCGCCTGCCACGACACCGCGTCGATGGCCATGAGCGAGGCGACGGCGGCCGGGCCGCGGCCCTCCTCGATGGCTTCGAGGGCGTCGCGCAGATCGCCGGAAGCCATCAGCGAGATGTGCGGGGGCGGGAACGTGCGGGCGGGCTGTTCATGCATGAGTGGGCTCCTTCGAGTGGAGGGGGTGTCAGCCGCCGATGCCGTGGACGGCGCTGCCGACCGCGGACATCAGCTGGTCGATCGAGGCGGCGGCGCCGGTGCGGGCGAGGTAGAAGCCGAACAGCACCGCGACGATCGCGGCGCCGGCGCCGACGGACTTGAAGCGCAGCAGCAGGGCGAGTAGCAGCCCGAACAGCGCCAGTGCGGAGATGGAGAGGAACACGACGGGTCTCCTTCGGAGGCGGTCAGCGGGTGCCTTCGTGGCGCAGGTGCGCCAGGGAGTTGAAGAGGCGGCGCCCGACGCGCAGCCGGCGCCCGTACCCCGCGCAGCGTCGGCACTGGCGGCCGCGCCTGAGTCCGCTGCGGGTCTGGCGGATTGTGCAGCCCCACCCCCGACACCTGCGGCAGGTGCCGTAGGGGCTCGCGGCGCACTGCGTGCCGTAGCAGAGAGTGAGGAGGAGAAGGCAGGTGACGATGGCGAGCAGGGGAGGCATGAAACCCCTTCCAGAGCAGGAATTAGAGGGTGCGAGAGAGGGGCCGCTAGGCGTTAGATACCTGTTCAGGGCGTACGTGGGTCGCTAGCGGCGGTGCTAGACCTAGCGGGCCCCGCCGCTAGGAGCCGGACGCGCGGAGCTATGCGGCGTCGGCTTCGCCGTGACGTTCCGCGACGGCTTTGAGGATGTCGGAGCGCCGGATGCCACGGCGGTTGGCGCCCTTGCCGTCCTCGGTGGTGCCCCACACCTGCACGGTGCGGATGCCGTACGGCTTGAGCGCGGCGGTCAGTTGCTCGGGCGTCCACTCGCCGTAGACCTCGGGACGGAGTTCGGCCAGCAGCGGCACGATCGCCTCGTTCCAGAGCTTCGGCTTGTCGGCCGGAACCACGGCGCGGAGATCGGCCAGCAGGTCGTAGCCGGCAGCGGTGGCGGTGTCACGCTCCTCGCCGAGCGCGTGGCCGGCGAGGAACCCGGCCCGCTCACGCAACGCGCGGGCGCGCAGCGCGATCCGGTCGGCCGCCACCGCGTCGATGAAGGCCGAGCGCACGATCCGGGCGTCCGAACCCTCGCCGAGGAAATAGCAGATGCCCTTGTCGCCCCAGCCGAACATGCTCGCCCGGACGCCCCGCTTGTACGCGCCGGTCCCGAGCACCATGTCGTTCTCGACCTGGCCCATGACCTTGAGGCACCAGCGGGCCGACGCGTTCGCGCTGATCGGCGTCGGGATGCTGTCCTTGTCCGGCCGCTGGGTGGCCAGCAGGAGGACGATCCCGGTGGCGGGCCCGCGCTTGACGAGGTCGGTGCAGATCTCCTTGAACTCCCCGCCGTACTTGGGGTGTTCGAACCACACCTGGCACTCGTCGACGCCGACCACGATCGGGTGGAGCCCCAGGGAACGCTTCGAGGCGAGTTCCGTGGTCACCTTCGACTCGGGGCAGATGTCCCGGGGAAGGGCCCGGATGACCTTCGCACGGCGCCTCAACTCGCCTTGCAGCTCACGGAGATCGGCGATGGCGTACTCGATGTCCGCGTCCTCCTCGCCCGCCCGGTGCCGGTACGCGACGCGGTCGCCGACGGAGTCGAGGTCGCCTGTGCCCTTGAGGTCGTAAGTGTGCAGCTCGGCCCGCACGTCCAGGGCCGCGATGAGCAGCAGCAGGCGCAGCAGGAACGTCTTGCCCATGCGCGGGATGGCGCCGATGATGCCCGCGATGAACATGAGCGTGACGCCGACCCAGCGGCCGCGCTGGTCGGTACCCCAGAAGACCGGGGCGAAGAGGTCGGTCGTGCCCGACTTCGTGAGCGGCCATGGCTCCTGCCGGGCCTGTGACATGTCCTGGTCGCCGACCCACAGCCGGAGTCGGCCGGTGTGCTCGTTGGGCACGGCCTCGGGCCAGACGCAGCCGAGCGGGCGCCGGACGCCGGAAGCCAGCCGGTCGCGCCGGTCGATGACGTCCGTGACGGTGACGCCGTAGGGCAGATCGCCCTCTGCCAGCCAGCCGGGCCCGTCCCGCGTGATGGGTGCGGTGAAGGCGAAGCCCGGATTGCCCCTCGCCTGGGCCTGGTTGATGGCGGGGATGCTGATCGACCCCAGCGCGCGGAGGACGATGTCGCTGGTGAGCCTGGTCGCCTTCGGGATCTCCACCGCCCGGTGGATGACCGGCGCGTCCGCCGCCTGCCCGAGCCGCCCGAGGGCGAGGTTCGCCGCTGCGGCGCACAGTGCGAGCAGCCAGCCGGGGGCGAGGACGTACAGGGTGAGGCTCGTGGCGATCCCGATGACCGATGCCCCGACCGTGACCACGGTCCGCCACCGCACCCGCCGGTCACGCTGGCGCGAGAGCTTGAGGTACTCCTCGATGTCGTTGCTCGAAGCCGCCGACTGGCGCAGCGGCTCGCCCTCGGCGTCCCGCGCCCACCGCAGGCTGTCCCCGACGAACCGGCAGGCGCCGCGCGGCATCTGGAGGGTGAGACGCAGCGCGTACCACGGTGCCCGGATCGAGTGGTAGGCGGCGACGTGCCAGGCGTACGCGGCGACCCCGCGGCCCGCCTTGACGAACTCGCCCCGCGACGTCGCCCACACGGGGACGACCGGCCGGCGCTTCGCCCCGTGCACCCGGTCCATCAGATCGGGGCCCGGCTTTCCGCCGGGTCGGTCGACCATGGCGGCCTCGTGCGGGTCGGCCGACTCGGTCGGCTCGGTCAGCCGGGCCGGTTCGGTCGACCCGGTCGGCCGGGGGAGGTCCGCTTCCGCGGCGCCTCGCTCGAACTCCTTCTCCAACCTCGCGAACAGCTCGCGTTCGTGGTCGTGGTCGTCGTCGTTGTCGTGCTTCACTGGCCGTTCCTTCCGTGCCGGTTGTCGTGCTGGGAGGGATGTCGGGGCCCGGCCCTACCCGCCAAAGCAGCGGCCGGGCCCCGGTAGGAGCGGGAGATCAGAGGGGTGCGCGCCGCTCGTCGCGCTCGGCCCGGAGGGCGTCACGCAACCGCCGCGAACGCTGCTGGCTGCACCCGATCGCCTTGCGGATGGGCTCGGCATCCAGCCGTTCGTACGGCCATTCCGCGGTCGCCTCGCGGGCCTTGCGCAGGGCCGCGTCCCAGGTCATCCGCGGCCGGTATCCGCGCGGGCCGGGCTGCGCAGGGGACGGCTCACCGGGCTCGCCAGCGGCGACCCCTTCCGCCGGCGCCCGCCCTTCCGGTGTGAGTTCGCCGAGCCGGAGCAGAACCAGGTCGCGACAGGGAGCCCTGCGGCGCCAGCCCCGCCCGTACGCTTCCCGCAATTCGGCGCGCACCAGGAGCCGTTGCTTCTCCAGTGCCAGCGCCTCGCGATAGTCGGTCGTCTCCCAGAGCACCATCCGGCGCCACAGTGCGAGGGTCGTGAGCGGGGCGAACAGCCAGCGGGTGCGCCGGATACGTGCCATCCGCGCGCCGGACGCCGCACCGATACGGACCGCGTAGACATGGGCGGCGACCTCGCTGAGCCCGACCCAGAGCAGTGGCATCGCCCCGTGGGCGACCTTCGCCGATGCCGACTCGCCCGCCGCGACGTTGAGCCAGCAGGTCACCAGGGTCAGGGCCCAGGGCACGAACCGCACCCAGGCAAGCGGCATGCCGACCCGGATGAGCAGCAGGCTCGCCGCCGTGAAGACGGGGATCGCCGAGTCGATCCCGACCGGGAGCATCCACGGGTCGGTGAAGCCCCAGCGCAGGGCTGCGGAGGAGACGGAGTCGAAGGACGCGACGAGCCCGAGCCCGCCCACCGCCACGCCCGCGGGGACCACGAGAGCGAGCAGGGCCCGGTCACCCGCGCCGAGCGGTGAGCCGATGGCCTCGCTCCGCGCGGCCGTCACGCGACGGCCGCCGTCGTGATCCGCGGCAGCCGCCGAAGAGAACGGCTCGCGAGCTGCGCGGCGTACACGGCGTTCAGGAACGAGATCTCGTTGTCCCGTCCTTCTTCGAGCAGTTCGGCCAACACCTCGTTGGCCACGGTGAGCCGGACCTCACGCTCCTCGGCCGACTCGTCGGCCGTACCGAGGAACAGTTCGCGGAAGTCGTCCGAGTACATGCGCATAGCAACTCTCCTGAAAACAGGGGTGGTTGGGATGGAGAGCCGACGCGCGGCAGGTGTCCTTGACCCGTCGACCGCCGCCGCCGGCCGAACGAGCTGAGGACCTGGCGAGCAGGACCGACGAGACCGGTCGTCCGAGGACGAGTGGTCATCACCTCCGGCGTCCCACGCCCGAGCTCTGCTCTTACAAAGCAGATGTCAGGAGCACAGGGAGCGCCGGAGATCAAAAGCACTCGTTCAGACACGCTGTTCAGTTCTCAAGGCACGGACGCTGCCGAGGCCACCGCTTGCACGGGCCCCTCGGGCGCTACTCCTAAAGACCTCAAGTCCTCCTTAGGAGTAGCCCGACTATGGCCTATCCCTCCCCCACTCGTCAAGACCTCTTTAGGAGTCGTATGCTGAGTCGAGCACTGAACCGCACGAACGACGGGACGCTGAGCACCCATGGCCAAGGCGTACGAGCGCATCGCGGACGAGATCCGCCGCGCCATCCGCGCAGGTGAGCTGATGCCTGGGGACAAACTGCCGGCCGAGACCCAGCTCGTCGCGGACCACCGCAGAAGCCTGCCGACGATCAGGGACGCGCTCCGCCTCCTTCAGGAAGAGGGCTTGATCGAGAAGCAGCACGGCCGCGGGAACTTCGTGCGAAAGCCGCGCACGAAGGTGCTGCGGACCAACGAGCGCCACCAGTGGGAGAAGGACCGGGCCCGCGAACCCGTCGAGGAGCGCCTCAAGACCGGCTCCACGGAGCACGACACCGGCTTGCACGTCGGCGACCTCGTCTTCCACGCGTCGTACGACGAGGGCGCGGCCGAGGGCGACATCGCCGAAGCCTTCGGCGTGCCCGAGGGGACTGCCCTGCTCGTGCGCTCGTACCGGACGCGGTACGCCGCCGAGAGCGCGCCCTTCTCCCTGGTGACCTCGCACCTCGTGCGGGATGTGGTGAAGGCCAACCCCGACCTGTTGGACGCCGCGAACGAGCCGTGGCCCGGCGGCACGCAGAGCCAGCTCTTCACCCTCGGCATCGAGCTGTCCCGCCTGGACGAACGCGTCACGGCACGCCCGCCCACCCCCGAGGAGGCCGAGGAGCTGGAACTCCCGCCGGGCACCTCGGTCATCGACCTGCGCAAGACCTCCTACGACACGACAGGCCGCGTCGTGGAGCTGTCCGACGTGATCCTGCCGGGCGACCGCACGGAAATGCACTTCACCACTCCCCTGGAAAGGTGGTGAGGGCCGTGCGTGCGCGCATCACCGTCATCACGGCAGTTCACGGCCCCTCCGCGCACTTCCTGCCGGACGCGTACAAGTCCCTGTGCGAGCAGGAGTTGCCGGACGGCTGGGAGTGGCACTGGCTCATCCAGCAGGACGGCTTGGACGGCGAGGTCGCCGGCCACGTCCCCGACGACCCGCGCGTGACGTTCCGGCAGGGCCGCCCCGGCGGCCCCGGCACCGCCCGCACCCTCGCGCTCGCGCACGCGGACGGCGAGTACATCAAGGTCCTGGACGCCGACGACCAACTGGCCCCGGGCGCGCTCGCACGCGACCTGGCGGCCCTGGAAGCGGACCCGTCCATCGGCTGGGCGACCTCACGCGTCCTCGACCTGCTGCCCGACGGCACCACCGCGGGCTTCCCCGGCGACCCCGAGCCCGGCCTCATCGAACGGGGCGCGGTCCTGGAGTTCTGGCAGGCCAACGACTACCGCGCCCAGGTCCACCCGGCGACCCTCTTCGCCCGGCGGGAACTGGTGGTCGCGCTGGGCGGCTGGATGGCGCTCCCCGCCTCCGAGGACACGGGACTCCTCCTCGCCCTGAACGCGGTCAGCTCCGGCTGGTTCACCGCGGACGTGGGCCTCCTCTACCGCAAGTGGCCCGGCCAGGCCACGGGCCAGGCAGCCCACACGGACCCGGTCGAGCGCGACGCCCGGATGGCCGTGGTACAGGCGAGGGCGCAGGCCCTGGCGTACGTCCGGTGGCACTACCCGGCCGCGCCAACAGTGAGGTAGCTCGAGGACTTTTCGGTAGCACGCGGAAAGAAGGCCCAGCTGGCGAACAACTCACGCTCCCACGGGCGTTCGCCTGGCTCAGCGAACACGTAGGGCCCATTAGCTCAGAAACCTCTCAGTGGCGCCCCACACGATTCAGGCGAGGGGCACCACCAAGAGCGTCTAGGAAAATAGCCGCGAAGGTTACGAGGCTACGCGTCAGCCGGATACATCGTGACTACTTCGCTGTATCCGTTCGCCCCAAACTGATCTACGACCAAGGTCACTTGTGTCGAGGGCAGGCCGCCGCCATGCGATTGAGATCGCACCCCCACACCAGAGTAGGGGAAAGTCTTTTCGTAGTATCCCGTAGAGTTCAGCTTCCATGCCCCGGAATCAGAAAGGCCAGCCTCGTAAACCTCCCCCAAGGTTTTATTTGTGACGGACGGAAGGAAGAGGCCCTTAGTCGCGTCCACGTTGGTGCCGCCCTCGAAATGCGACGCGCGTATATTGTTGATCGCTCGCAGCGTCAACAGGGGGAGGTCTCCAGACGGAGGAAGGTTGTAGCAATCTGCTGCTTCAGTTAGAGCAAAAGCAGCGAGGGGAAGCCTAAGCGCTTGTGCGGACTGCGTCGCCGAGCAGGCTGACTCAGTCAGCTGAAACAGGGGCAATGCTCCCCTGAAACCCTGGTAGTCACAGGTGAGAAGCGCTCCCGCTGCCACACACGGGCCGGACGAGGAGCTCCAGGTCTGGCCTGCCGGGGCCTCGTAGGTGGCGTGGAGACCCTGCTGCCAACTGCCTGAGCAGTCCTGGGCCGCCTGCTGGCACACATAACCAGTATTGACGGGGGTAACACTTGCGCATTCGGCACACGTAGCCTCGGCTACAATGTGCTTTGCCCCTTCGGGGTCGACAACGAAAATGGTGAACGAAAGTTCCGTCATCGGAACTGTGCATTCGATGCTACCCGTACCAGACCATGCGATGCTCGTCAGCATTGCTGGCGAGCCATTGTCGTACTGCACGGTGGCCGGCGTCGACGACGGCGGGGCCTCGCACGAGAACGGTACCGGTGCTGCCGCACTCGACGTTTTGGCTCCTGACCGGAGGGTCGCATGAACCCCGGGGATAGCAGTCGCGCCCTCCGTAGCCTGCTGACCGGCCCACATCGAGGCATGCTGAGGCACCGCAGGCGTGGCATTGGCGTAACTAGCCATGCCGAAAACGACAGCGAACACAGTTATCGCGATCGCCATGACACGTTGCGCCTTGCTTAGTACTACGCGCACTCCATCTCCTTCACTCTGTGCACACATGTGCGTGAGAAATGTAACGAGACGGGAGTCGACATGTAAGTGTGGTCAACATTTTGGCCGGTTTTCGCCCATGTCAATATCGACTCGGCGCACTCCAGGAATCAGGAAAAAACCAGAAAAGCGGCAGATTACACATGGGTCGCTTCTTTGAATAACGACCAAAGTAGGCACTTTACGCGCTTTGTTCCATTAGTTTCATGATGGCGCGATAAGGGGTAAGTATTTGGTTGAGCTGTAGAACACTGCGCCCAGCAAGCTTGGCTCGTTTCTCGGCCGTGGCCCGTCCTCGGTGGACCGATTCGAAGCTCTCGGGCGTTGGGGTGGCACCCCGGTCCAGCAAGAAACGCACCACGTCCACTTGCCCGCTCCAGGCCGCACTACCCAGCGGATCACTCTGCGGGTTCCCGAGTCCGTTGAGGCTTGCGCCACGGTTCAACAGGGCCTCCACAACCTCCAGGTGTCCTTGACCGGCAGCCATGGAAAGCGGCGTTCCCTGCTGCTCATCAAGTCGGCCATCCGGTTGCGAACCGGCATCCAGCAGGAGATCCACGATCTCCTTCATGCCTCGCGTCGCAGCAAAGCGCAGAGGTAGATTTTCTCGATATTCCCCTATCTTCTGGTCAGAATCTGCACCGGCTTCCAGCAAGACGCGGACGACCTCTGGATGATTGCAGGAAATAGACCAATCTAGGGCTGTGCGCCGCTTGTCTGAGACGTCCACCGATACCCCGAGCAGCAACAGGTTACGAACGGTCTCTACGTCGCCCTGGCGGGCCGCGCAAACAAATTTTTCCTCTATTTTCATTGCTCCAAATATCCTTGGAATTCGCCTCATCGTGGCCGAGGCTGCCCGCCTCGTCTTAAGGTTCCGGCAGTTCAGCCGCCTTCTTTTGGGGCTGCGAGGGCTGGCTCTTATTTGAGAGTGTACTGAGTCAATCGGCCAGTAGCGCTTCGGAGTTCAAGGCTCTGGGCGCGATAGGTCCCGACTCGACCGCAGTCGTACCGAGGGAGTGCGTAGACCGGCACTACCTACACAATCTCGTCAGTCGGGCCGTGTCGCCGCCCGTAAGCAACCGCTGGACACCGGCCCGTCTCGCTGTCGCTGTCGCTGTCCAGCGCTACCTGTGTGTCACCGCAGGGACAAAGGTGGTAGCGCGAGCCGGCCAGGTAGCGCCAGGTTCAGCCGCGCACGGGGATCTCGTAAACGATCTCGCACGTCGTGGCAGGCAGGACGATGTCCGCGGTCTCGACCGGGCGGCCGTCGTCGCCGTAGTACGTCCGCCTGATGCGGGTCACCAGCACGCCGCGCTGGATGCCGAGGAGCGTCGCCTCCTCGGCATCCGCATGTCCGGGCTCCGGCTGCTCCACCGCGTGGGTCACCGTGATGCCGATCTCGGCCATGCGGTTGACCACGCCCTTGCCCGCGTGCGGACCGCCTTCCGGCAGTACGACGAGCGTTCCCGCCGTCAGTTCGTACGGCTCCCAACTGGTCGAGAGCTGCGCAGGCTTGCCGTCGACCAGGAACTCGTACGTCGTGCGGACGCACGGCGTTCCTCCGGCGACGCCGAGCCGCGTCGCGATCTCCTCGGGCGCCGGCACCTTCGCGTCGGTACGGCTCTCCCACGTGCCGCGGCGGCCGAGCGCGGCCATGTCCGCGCGGAATGGTGAGCCGCCCTGCTGCTCGCGGTACTGCGAGCGCACCATCCGCAGTCGCTGACTCGGCTCGGCGACGTACGTCCCCGAGCCTGCGCGCCCTTCGAGCATGCCCTGTGAGATGAGTAGTTCCTGCGCGCGGCGGATGACGTTGTCGCCGACGCCGTACTCGCCGGCCAGTTGGGCACGGGACGGCAGGCGGTCGCCAGGCATCCAGTCCTGGTCAGCGATGCGCTGCCTGAACGCGTCGGCGATCCGGAGGTAGGGCGGCTGCTCTCGCATATGGAAAATCTAGTCCACTAGCCCTAATCTAGTTAACTAGCTTCACCGAAGGTGATCGAAGGCGACGGAGGCTCTGTGTCCTCAGTTAGGGAGCGGGTCAGCCGAACGACCGCGCGGCTCTCCGTCGCGGGACTCACGGCGCGTGTGGTCGAGCACCGCACCCGCACGGTCATCGAGGCGGTCTTACCTGCTTCGATGTCGGCCGAGTCCTGGCAACTGCTGCTGGCGGCCCTGGAGTCCTGCGACTCCTTCGGGCTCGTCGTCAGCGCGGACGGCGGCCGGCTCGCGTGGGCCGCCATCGACAAGCCCCCGGACCGAGGAACGCCGGCCCGAGGGCAGAACCGTCAGCTATAGGGAGCTGAACAGCATGTTCAACCGTATCCGCCGCATCGCGGCGTGGGCCAGAGGGCGGCCCGGCAGACATCGGTACGAGCCGCGTACGCGAAGGGGAGAGGCCGCGGGCGCAGACAGGACTCGCGGCGTCGAGGTGGGGCGCATCCCTCTGCCGCCCCTGCTCACGCCCGGCGGGTCAGCGCCTGGCGCCTCGTTACGGGGCGGCCGTGTGCCTCCGCTCCTGCTCGCGGAACCGCGGCTCCGCGAGCGCGACCTCATCCGGGCCGAGGACTGCGCCCTCATCCGCCCGTACGTCCTGACCAGCGAGGAATTCGCCCGGTCGCGGGCCCGTGCTGGGTCTGCCCGCACTCTCCTCGTCCGGCCACACCTGAACGTCGCGGGGGTGGGTCGATGACCGGACGTCCCCAACCCTCGACCGTACGGGCACTGCGTCTGGTTGAGCCCGTGATCCGGCCCGCGCACGGACTCGGCACGGACACCGGGCCGCAGCTCCGCGGCGCCTCCACCACCCTGACGCTCACGACGCCGCCGGTGCCTCCGGCAGGGGAGAAGCACATGGCCAACCGCTCCACGTACATCGCCGACGATCTGCGCCGACGCATCGCCGCCGGCACGTGGGCGATCGGCGACCGGCTGCCCGCCGAACAGGAACTGGCCGCGTGCTACCGGGTCAGCACGCCGACATTGCGCACCGCCCTGGAAGTCCTCCAGAGCGAGGGGCTCGTGGAGAAGCGGCACGGCGCCGGCAACTTCGTACGTCGGCCCGGCGAGCGCCTCACGTACGAGACCGGCGCGGCGTCCGACGTACAGGACGGATGGGCGGCTCCCCGCACGACGACCGCGGCCTCTTCATCGCTGAACGTCAGCGTCGCAACCGCGGTCCTGCCTGCGGACCCGTACCTGTCCGCGCTGCTAGCTGTGGAAGCGGGCAGCGACGTCCTGGAGCACGTCTTCCTCAGCCACCGGGACAGCACCCCCTGCGCTCTCGTACGGGTCTACGTCCCGCACGCCCTCGCGGCGGCGCGGCTCATGACGCCTGAGAACGACGAGTCCTCCCCCGGCAACTCGCCCTGGGGTCACGACATCCGGCACCGGCTCGCCACCGCAGGCGTGGCCGTGACCAGCACAACCAACCGGATCATCGCGCGCTTTCCGACAGCCGACGAGGGCCAGAGACTGCACATCACGACCCGTACGCCAGTCCTGGCGGTGGAGCGCCGGTCGACCGACGCCAACGGCCGTGTGGTCGAGGCGGCTCTCCTCGTACTGCCGGGCGACCGCGTCGAAGTCGTGAGTACGACGTCCTCGGCGAGCGGTGTCGGCAGAGGCGCGCCGACCGACCAAGACCCTCGTACGGCGGGAAGCGCGCTCGGCGAAGTCGGAGGCGGCGACGCCGCCGAGGACGGCCGAGCTGATGGAACGGAGCCAAGCCGATGACGGACAACGGACACACCACGGGGCCCTACCTCGCGTCAGGCCAACCGGCCCCGTCACAAAGGCCGTTGCTCAGGGCACCCGTCGTTTCGCCTTCGGCCTTCGGATATGTCCGCGTCCTGCCCGGCATGGACGAGGCGACAGTTCGCCGGCACCGCCGGAGCCTGGCGGCGTTCGCCGAACGCTCCGGCTTCGACCTGACCGACGTCTACGTCGAGGAGGGCCCCGGGCAACGGCTCGTCGTCTGGGCTGGCCTCATCGCCGACTGCCGAGCGGAACAGGTGGCCGACGTCCTGGTCCCGTCGTACGAGCACCTCCACCGATCGGCGGACTTGGCGCACTTCATGCGCGGGGAACTGGCCGAAGCCATCCGCGGCACGGTGTGGGTGACGGACCCGCGAGGGCCGGAGGCACGCCATGACGACTGAGCCTGGCGAAACGCCCCGCGTGAGCCGGATCAGGATCGGCGCCGTGCCCTCAGCGGCGGGTGAAGCCCGTGCGTTCGTAGGGCGCGTCCTGCGAGGGTGGCGGATCGGCGAGGCGGCCGAGGACGCCCAACTCATCGTCTCCGAACTCGTCACCAACGCGGTGCGCGCCGTCGGAGACACCGCAGCCGGACCGACGACTACCGGCCCCGCGGCCTTGGGCCTCCTCGGCATTCAACTCCGCTTACGACAGGCCTCGTTGTTCGTCGAGGTATGGGACCGCAGCGACGAACGGCCGGTACTCCAGTCCCCGGACACCGACGCCGAGGGCGGGCGGGGACTGCTGCTCGTCGAGATGTTGAGCAGCCGTTTCGGTGTCTATCCGTCCACGGCCGGAGGCAAGGTGGTGTGGTCGGAGATAAGCGTCAAAGCCGGCCCGTCTTTGGAGGTGGGGCCGGATGCTGAGCCGCTACCGCCCCCTGCCCAGCAGCCGACCGTAGCCGGAAGTAGCGCGGCACGCAGGCAGGTCGACGACGCCCTGTTGGAACGGGCATCAGGGCGCGACACCGACAAGGACCTGCCGGACTGGCTCCCTGATGCCCTGCTCGCCGAGCATGTGCGGGTGAGCCGACTGGTCGCCGCTCACCGCGGCGGCCGTGGTCAGCTCACCGCGAGCGTCGCGTACCTGAGCACCGTCCACGACGCCGTGCAACGCGCGGCCGAACGCTCCGCGGTGCGGTGCCGGCGACTGTTCGACCTGTTTCGCGTGAGCGAGGGGCACGAACAGCGTCTGGTCGCCGTCGACCTGCTGCTGCCCGCGCTGGCGCTGGGAGTTGGAGCAGCAGAGCGAAGCCCGGATCGGACGATCAAGGCGTGGGAGGCACTGCTCCGCGATCCACACTGGCGGGTCCGCGATGAGGCGCGCAGCGTCCTGCACGACCTGCTGCACCCGGCCAACGACGAAGCGGCCCAACGGCTCACCGTGAGCCAGCTCCGCGCGGTCCTGCGCTAGATCAACGAGCCCGACCTGACCCGCCGTTGCCCTCGACTCCCATCGGTGTCCGGGGCAGCGGCGTGTTCGTCTGCCTGGGAAGGCCGGTCAGGATGCGCCCAGTGCCCGGGAGAGCACCGAAGCTGGGCGCCCGAGCCGCCCGGTCGTCCGCACATCTCAGCTCAAGGTCTCGGCGTCGATCCGGGAGAAGATGAGGTCGCTCTCCCCGGTCACGGGCTCGCGTAGCCGTGCGGGCGGCACCGCGGCCCCTCGTACGGCGGCCGGGTAGCTCGCCGGGGCGTAGTCGTTGGCAAGTCGGTAGGCGTGGTACCCGTGCTCTCGCATGGTGCTCATGAGCTCGTCCACGGAGTCGCCGAGCTGAGCCATGCGGTCGGGCGTCACCTCAACGGTGATCTCGCACTCGGGCCGCAGCCGGCCGAGCAGAGGCGCGAGCCCCCGTACCGCGCTTCCCTCCGCTCCCTCAACGTCGATCTTGATGACGCGCGCGGTCGAGATCTCGGCATCGGTCAGCAACTCGGCCAGCGGCGCGGCCTCCATGTCGAACGACGACTCCGCCGGCCCGTCGTACGGCACGATGCTGTTGGCCCCCATGTTCGCCGAACTGGCGAGCACGAACGTCAGCGTCTTGCGCGCGTCGGACACGGCCCCGTTGACAGCTCGCACGTTCTCACAGCGGTTGAGCCGCACGTGCTGCACCAGGCGCTCGTGGAACGCGGGCGACGCCTCGACAGCGACCACCCTCCCCCCGTCCCCGACCAGCCGTGACGCGAGGACGCTGTAATATCCGATGTTCGCGCCCACATCGACGAACGTGTCCCCCACTCGCAACCGCCCCCGAAGCCATCGGGTCATGTGGGGCTCCCAGGCGCCGAACAGGTACAGGTACCTCTGGATCAGGTCCCGCGTGTCCACGCCGAACCTGGAGCCGTCCCGCAGCCGAACCACCCGCCGCCGCGGCTGCACCCGAAGCCGAGGGTTGAGGACCGCGGCGGTGAGCGCCGGCTTGCCGACCGTCCACGGCACGTAGCGCACGTAGCAGCGCCCGAGACCGACGAGCCCCGCCGAACCGCCGCGGCCAAACATCCGAACGCCTCCTCGCCGAGCGGGAGAGGCCATGACGAACGCCAGCCCCCAGCCCTTCCCACCGCCATCGTGGCCCAAGTCTGCACCACCGGCGAACAGGCAAAAGGCTCGTCCACGAGACTGGGCTCCGTCCCAGCCCTTCCCCGCTCCGAACTGCCAAACGGGCAAGACGGGGCGCCCCCGACCGTGGGAAGCCATATCGCTCTACACCTGCCGCGCTGAGAGCCGGGCTCGTAAACTCCTTCAGAGATGTAGATGACTCGCACCCGTGGGGGATGGGCTTGGGGACCGGCGAGCAGATCGTGACGGTGGCGGCGGTGCTGCTCGGCGCGCTCACCACGCACCTCACCAACCACCTGACCGAGCGCAGCAAGGTCAAGTACGAGCTGCTGACCCGCTGGGACGACCGCAAGCTCGACGCCTACTCCCAGTACGTCGACCGCGTGCGCACCGGCATCTTCCTGGCCGTGAGGCTCTACGAGCACCGCGAGGGCCTGCGCCGAAGTGACATCCCCGAGGCCGAAATGGTCGCCGATCTGGCCGAGGCCGAACGCTTCCAGGGCCGCTCCTTCGAGCAGATCATGCTGCTGGGTGGTGACGACGTCATCGAAGCGGCCCACGAACTACACGCCGCGGTCCGCGCGATCGACTGGCAGGCCACCGGAAAGGTCCCCGGCACCCTGGAGGAGTGGAGGGAACGCAACCGCCTCGCCTTCCGCGCCATCAACGCCTTCCACGAGTCCGCCCGGGAGGATCTGGGAGTACAGGGCCGTGTGACAGGCGAGCAGCATCCAGAGCGGGATCTGTTGCTGCCCGCCGCGCGCTCAGGGGACGCCATCAGCGAATGAGGCTTCTGTCCTGTCGCGCTCGTGCGTGAAGATGAACAAGGCTTATTCGTGGACGCTGAGGCAACGGTGGTTAGTTGCAAACTTCCCTACCTTGTCAAGGCACCCAGCTGCGCTCCGCTCCGCCGGGCACGCTTCCCGGCTCTGGCTGCGCCCGCGCTCCTGCCTTCGGCCCGCTCGGCGCTGCCGCCGCCGACGCGCACCCGCTGTGTAGGCCCGTGGGGCATGAGACGAGAACCGAGCCTGCGGCTTCAAGACGATGCCTCCGGCGGGGGCGCTCAGACTCCGGGATGGACGGGGCGCCGTTCGCAAGTGCCGGCCGGAGCGGGGCGAGCGTCGTGGTGCTCCCATCCCGACCGCCTTCGACCCAGGCAGAGCCGAGCAGTCGCGGCCCAAGGCGTCAAGGTCGTTCGTACAGTGGTGCGCTCCACCTTGACGCCCTGAACCGCGCCCTGTGGGTCGAAGGCGGAAGGGATGGGAGCTGGGGAGAGTGATGGGTGCCGATGGGATGTCGATCACTACGCCACTATCGGCGGGTACAGCTTCCTACTCCCAAACTGACCAAACACCAGATGTTGTTCCGATTATCAAGCCCACCGAGGCGAGCCAGGCTGGCCCCGTCAAGTCGTTCAGGGCTTGCTTAAGGATCATGCGCTTCACCCATTCGAAGGTGTACATGATCCTGCCCCAGTTACCTTCGGGTGAGCGGATTGCGATCATTGCTGCGGACTTTCCGTCGGGCCCCGGGTAATCCGTGTCCGCCCCCTGGATCACGGCATCGATCGCGTCAAGATCGGCCACGAGCTTGTCGTAGTCGCGTTTGGTTAGCAGCCATCCCCACAGCAGGGCAATCAAAGGTAGGAACCCGCCCAACGCCGTACCGACTGCCAGGGCTATTTTCATAAAGCGCTCCTGTCGTGTTGAAAGTGAAACCTATTCATTTATTGGTGCAGGTGTCAATAGAGGGACGAGTTTCGGTATATCAAAGTGAGTAAATGGATCTGTCGGGAGCTTGGACAATCTTCCGTCGAGTCTGCGCACCCAGTGCAAGCCGGTCGAATCGCTAAATGCAATCTCGGCGGCGGGTGATCTATGCATTCCTTGCCAGCCTTCCGGGGCAGGAACTTTCCAAATGCCCGGCGGGAGGACTGTTAGGCAAGCGTGATGGTCGGGAAAATCCTTAAGCTCCTCTCCAGTCCGAGGGGCGGCGCCTCTGGCGAAAACCATGGATGCAACTACCTTATATACTGGGGTACTTGATCGGTTGAGTAGTATCAGTGAGCTTTCCTCGCTACCGGGCGATCGGC
Source organism: Streptomyces sp. NPDC047002 (assembly GCF_040704505.1). Taxonomy (NCBI): domain Bacteria; kingdom Bacillati; phylum Actinomycetota; class Actinomycetes; order Kitasatosporales; family Streptomycetaceae; genus Streptomyces; species Streptomyces sp. NPDC047002. Next base: position 57,236 of record NZ_JBEYWC010000030.1, on the reverse strand, counting down.
CTCCGTACCAGGAGGAGACCTGAACTGCCTGGCTTCGTTCCTCGCGTCCCAGACTGGCTTTCTCCGATGCCTCGCGGACTCGTCGCTCCCGTCGCATGGTGACAAGCGCGGCGGACCAAGCGCCGGCCGTGCTGAGTGCAGTGAGCCAAGTGGCCAAATCTCCCAATTCAACTGTCATGCCGTCAGTCTGCCTGACAGTTCGATGAGGTCTCGCCTCCCTGGTCATCTGTCGAGTGTGCCTACGACAGTCGGAGCGGGCGCGGCTACACCAACGTGCGCAGTTCGGCGGACGCATTAGTCTCCAGCTCCCGCTGTCAGTGCCTCGTGGCAAGCTGTCTGCATGATTGGTGAGCTGCCCAACGTTCCCCCCAACACCCTGTTTGACTCTCGCCGCCTTGCGCATGACGCAGGTGCCCACCGGCCCCTACAGGCTGGCATCTGCGGCACTGGAAATACGGGTACCGAGTCCATCGTCGTTTCCGGCGGATACAAGGACGACGAAGACCATGGCTCGGTGATCATCTACACCGGTCACGGAGGCCGAGACTCCTCAGGGAACCAGGTGAGTGCTCAGGATTTGGAAGACTCGGGTAACGCAGCTCTGGTAACCAGCCACCTCGAAGGCTTGCCGTTCGTGTCGTCCGCAGCACCGCAGTCACTCGGCAGGTCAAGAGGTGGCACGCCGGCGCCTGCCAGATTTGCGGACTCACGATCACCTTGCCGGGCGGCGTCTACAGCGAAGGAGCGCACATTCAGGCTGTAGGGAGCCCGCACAACGGGCCGGACACGACGGACAACGTGCTGTGCCTTTGCCCGACCTGTCATGTCATGTTCGACGGCGGTGCCATCGTCCTTGGCGACGACCTCGGCATTATCCGTGGTGGCGAAGAGGTAGGGATCTTGAGGACACATCCACAGCACGTCATCAACCTGGATCGCGTTCGGCATCACCGCGAGCGGTGGCGTCAGTAAGCGAGTTGCGGCCTATTCGCGGCCAGGCATGGCCGATGCAGCCACAGAAACACCGCTGACATGCGATAACACGACGGGGGCAGAGGCTCTCCGGAGCCGTTGCCGTACAGCACCGAAATACAGCAACCTCGCTGGCCGTCTCCGTCCGGTAGCGCCCCTATGGAGCCGGTCGGTAGCCCGTACGACCCGTGCTGACCGATCCGGCTAGAGCTACGGATCAGAAGGTTGCAGGTTCGAATCCTGCCGAGTGCACAGCACCCCAGAGGCCCCGGAGAATTCCGGGGCCTCTGGCATTCCCCCAGGGCGCCGCCCGGGACTTCACGGTGCCCGTGGCGCGCGCGGAGCGGGTCGTCCTTTCCGGGGTACGAGCTCCTGCATCGGCGCCGTGGCGGGGGCCGCGGTGGCCACCGCGAAGCTGGCAAGCGAAGGGTGACCATGGCGCGGACCGAGTACTACGACGATCCGGCGGCCCCTGAGCCGAACAGCCTGGTGGCCGCCGCGTCCGCCGTGGTCACCGACGACGAGGGGGGCATCCTCCTCCAGCGCCGACGGGACAACGGCCTCTGGGCGCTGCCCGGTGGCGGTATGGAGATGAGCGACTCGCTCCCGGGGACTGCCGTCCGTGAAGTGAAGGAGGAGACCGGTCTCGATGTGGAGATCACCGGGCTCGTGGGCACGTACACCGACCCGCGCCACGTCATCGCGTACTCCGACGGCGAGGTCCGTAGGCAGTTCAACATCTGCTTCACCGCCCGCGTGGTCGGCGGCCGGCTCGCGATCTCGGACGAGTCCACGGAGCTGCGGTACGTCCGCCCGGAGGAGCTCGATCAGCTGCCGATCCACCACACGCAGCGGCTTCGGATCCAGCACTTCCTGGAGCGTCGTGAGCGGCCCTGTCTCGGCTGACTCCTTCGGACGTGGGTGGGCGGGCCCGGGGCTCACGTCTCGTCGGGGGTGGTGAGGCGTAGGCCGTCGTGGAGGAGGGTGGTGATCTGGCGGGCTTCGGCCTGCCAGCTTTCCGTTGCGCGCATCGCGCAGATGCCGCCGAGGGCGCGCAGCAGGGTGGGGCCGGTGATGTCGTCGCGCAGGGTGCCGGCCCGCGCGCCCGCGCCGAGGAGGCGGGTGAGCGCGTTCGTCATCTGGGCGCGGGCGTTGTCGAAGACCGGCGAGTCCGTCGCCATGATGCTCTCCAGTGCGACGGCCATCCCCTTGCCCACGGCCGCGTGGTCCACGAGGAGCAGCAGGAAGCGGCGCAGCGCCTCGGCGGGGGCGTGGTGGGCGAGGAGTTCCTCGGGCGCGGCGCACAGCTCGTCGACCTCCTTCCGGTAGACCTCCTCGACGAGGGCCTCGCGCGTCTCGAAGTGGCGGTACAGCGTGCCGATGGCCACTCCTGCCCTGCGGGCGATCTCCTCCACGTGCGCGTCGGCTGCGTCGCCGAGGAACGCGTCGCGCGCCGCGGCGAGGAGCGCCTCGCGGTTGCGCCGGGCGTCGGCGCGCAGGGGACGTTCGGCGCGCGGGGGACGTGATGACGGCAACAGGGCCTCCCTAATGTGAGTCCGACTCCGTTTGTGTATCGTTTCCGGAGTCGGACTCATCTTATCGAGGAGGGTTTCCATGGCGGACCCGGGAGAGCAGCTTGAGGGGCTCCGCGTCCTGGTCACCGGCGCGAGCCGCGGCCTGGGCGAGGCGACGGCGCGCCGGTTCGCCGCCGCGGGCGCGAACGTTCTGACGGCCTCCCGCAGCAGGCCGAAGAAGGACCTGCCCGGCACGTTCATCCCCGCCGACCTGTCGACGGAGGACGGCGCGGCGGAGCTCGGCCGGCAGGTCGTCGACCGCTTCGGCGGGGTGGACGTGCTCGTCGACAACGCGGGCGCGGCGAGCGCCCCCGCGCCGACCCTGGTCCGCTCCGACGCGTCCTGGCGCGCGGACCTGGAGATGAACCTGCTCAGCGCCGTACGCCTGGACCGTGCCCTCGTGCCGGGGATGGTCGAGCGGGGGAGCGGCGTCGTCGTGCACGTCTCCTCGATCGCGAGCCGCCTCCCGCAGCGCGCGGACGCGTCGTACGCCGCCGCGAAGGCCGCGCTGAACACGTACAGCCGCGAACTGGCCACCGAGGTGGGCGAGTACGGGGTGCGCGTGGTGTGCGTCCTGCCGGGCTTCGTCGTCACCGAGGGGGCGGAGGCGCACCTCCGTCAGGTCGCCGACCGGCAGGGAGTCGCCCCCGACGAGGTCGCGCGGCAGCTCGTCGACCGCCTGAAGGTGCCGATGGGCCACCCCGGGGACCCCGAGGACGTCGCCGAGATGATCGCGTTCCTCGCGTCCGGGCGCGCGAAGTGGCTCACTGGGGCGCAGTTCCGCGTCGACGGCGGCATCATCCCTGCCGTCTGAACCCCTGTCGTCTGAACCCCTGCCGCCTGAACCCCTGCCGCCTGAGCGACGGCAGGCCACGAGAGACGGGAGACCACCGTGGACATCACCCTCAGCTCCGTGATCATCGACGCGGCCGGCCCCGAGCCCGAGAGCGCCTTCTGGCACCGGCTGCTCGGCGGCTCGCTCACCAGGACGCCGACGCACCACTTCGTCCAGGCCCCGGGCTTCCCGGTGCTCGTGGTCCAGTCGGCTCCGGCGCAGGTCGCCCCCGACTGGCCGGACGGCGCCCCGCAGCAGATGCACCTCGACCTCGCCGTGAGCGACCTCGCCGCCGCCGACCGGGTGGCGACCGCGGCCGGTGCCGCCAGGCTCCGGCCCACGGACGACGTCGCTCCGCACGCGCGGCAGGCCAAGGTCTACGCCGGCCCGGCGGGACACCCCTTCTGCCTGCGGCCCGCCCAGGCCGGCTGAGCGGCCCGGACGGCGGCGCGCGGCAAAGGTGGCGGGGTGCGGTCATCGGCGTCTGCTCCTCGTGGGATCGAGGAGGAGTTCGACCATGACGCGGGCGTCCCGGCGGCGGGTCGGGTTCGCCGACCACACACCGGGAAGTACGACGCAGCAGAAGAGGACGACCGGGCAGAGGACGGCGGCCGCGCCGATCCATGGATGGGCCACTGCGACGGGCACCAGGAGACCACCTGATGCCAGGCCGAGCAGCGGCCTGGCCCTCACGGTTCAGTTGCGCTCGCCATGCGCAGGGTTCCTTCCGGTTCACGGAGCTTCGGGCTCCGACCCGACACCCACGCTGTTTACGGCCGGACAGGGCCGACCGTCATTCATGGGGAACCGCGTGTCGCACGCGCCGGGATGGCGGATCCGTGGCAGCCGTGCGCGGCGCCCCATCCCCCGTCGATGGGAGCCGTACCAGTCTGCCGCAACTCAGCCCCCCGCGGGAGGAGTTGCGTAGAGACGGCGGGTAACGGGCCCGTGGAGCAGGGCCGGTCGGGACCGCGCCGGTCAGGACTGCGGACGCGCCGCCTTCGTGGCCCTCGCGCGGAGGGTCTGGGCGAACTCCTCTGCGCGGGCGAGCTGTACGCGCAGCTCGGCGGCGCGCGTCGCCGTCGCCTCCTCGAACTCGCGCAGGCGGGCGGCCAGTTCGGCGCGTTCCTGGTCGGTGAGCGGTTCGTCCGCGTCGAGCCGGTCGGTGACGGTGAGCAGGTCCCGCATCTGGTCGAGCGAGAAGCCGAGCGGCTTCATGCGGCGGATCACCATCAGGCGCTGGACGTCGCCGTCGGTGTAGAGGCGGAAGCCGCCCTGGGAGCGGGCCGACGGGGTGACGAGGCCCACGTCCTCGTAGTGCCGGATCGTGCGCAGGGACAGCTCGGTGCGCGCTGCCACCTCGCCGATCTGCATGTGCAGGTGCGTGTCCATGTGTTCGGAGCTGCCCGTGTGCACCGCGCCCGTCCTCTCTGCCGGTCGAGTCTGCCGATCCATGTGTCGATCCGTCTGCCGGTTCCTCTGCCGGTTCCTCTGCTGGGCCATCTGCCGGCCAGGGGAGAAGCATCTCAGCCGCCGGGCCGCCGGCTGGTCGCGGCGGTGCCCGGGGAGGGCCATCCGGCGGCGGCCCCGCGACCGCGGGCCACTCCGACGAGGGGCATCTCTACCCTTACGTTAGGGTAGGGTTTGCGCTTGTGCGGCGGCAGGGCGGCGTGGTCGTCGCGCGGCCGTGCCGGTGTGCGGTCGTGCGGCCGTTGCGCGGTTGCCGTACGCCGGTCCGCCGGCCGCGCGCGGCATCCGCCCGTACCGTCCGCGGCCGTACAGCCGTACAGCCGTACAGCCGCGCCGTCCGTGCATCCGTACGCCCGTGGATCCGTACGGTCCCGTGCATCCGCACATACGTCCGCGGACCTGCACGTCGCGCGGTCGGCAGGGTGCCACACGCCCACACGCCCACACGCCCGTCCGTCCGCCCGTCCGACCGAACCCCCGGGCCTCGCGGTCCCCGACTTCTCAGGTGGTGCTCTGCCGTGCCCGGTCTCTCCTTGCCCAGGCCGCGCCGTGGCGCAGGCGGCCGCGGCCCGGGTACCGGTTCCGGTGCCGGGCCCGGTGGGCGGCCGCGCGTCTTCGGGCCCGGGCGGCTGGGGCCCGCGGCGCTGCGTACCGAGGTGCTCGCGGGGCTCGTCGTCGGTCTCGCGCTGATCCCCGAGGCGATCTCGTTCTCCGTCATCGCGGGGGTCGACCCGGAGGTCGGCCTGTTCGCGGCGTGCTCGATGGCGATGGTGATCGCCGTCGTCGGCGGGCGGCCCGCGATGATCTCCGCGTCGACCGGGTCCGTCGCCCTGGTCGTCGCGCCGGTGGCGCGCCAGCACGGGCTCGGCTATCTCATCGCCACGGTCCTCCTCGCCGGGGTCTTCCAGATCGTGCTCGGCGCCGCGGGGGTCGCGAAGCTGATGCGGTTCGTGCCGCGCTCCGTGATGGTCGGGTTCGTCAACGCACTCGGCATCCTGCTGTTCACCGCCCAGCTGCCCAACCTGCGCGATGTGCCTTGGCCGGTGTATCCGCTGGTCGGGGCCGGTCTGGTGATCATGGTCCTGTTCCCCAGGCTGACCCGGGCCGTGCCGGCGCCGCTCGTCGCGATCGTCGTACTGACACTCGTCACGGTCGCCGCGGGGATCGCCGTGCCGACCGTGGGGGACAAGGGCAGGCTGCCGTCCTCGCTCCCCGTGCCCGGCCTCCCCGACGTCCCGTACACGGCGCACACGCTCACCGTCATCGCCCCGTACGCGCTGGCGATGGCGCTGGTCGGGCTGATGGAGACGCTGATGACGGCGAAGCTCGTCGACGAGCTCACGGACACCCCGTCGGACAAGAGGCGCGAGTCCATCGGGCAGGGCGTCGCCAACATCGTCACGGGCCTGTTCGGCGGCATGGGCGGCTGCGCGATGATCGGCCAGACGATGATCAACGTGAAAAGCGGGGCGCGGACCCGCCTCTCGACGTTCCTCGCCGGGTTCTTCCTGCTGGTCCTGTGCGTGGTGCTGGGCCCCGTCGTCTCCGACATCCCGATGGCGGCGCTGGTCGCCGTGATGGTGCTGGTGTCGGTCGGGACGTTCGACTGGCACTCCGTACGGCCCGCCACCCTGCGGCGCATGCCGGTCGGCGAGACGGCGGTGATGGCCCTGACCGTGGTCGTCGTCGTGGCGACGGGGAACCTCTCCATCGGTGTCGTCGTCGGATCCGTCGTCGCGATGGTGATCTTCGCGCGGCGGGTGGCGCGGTTCGCCGGCGTCACGTCGGTGACCGACCCGGAGGGCCGCCAGGTGGTGTACGCGGTGAGGGGCGAGCTGTTCTTCGCGTCGAGCGGCGACCTGGTCGCGCGGTTCGACTACGCGAACGACCCGGACGACGTCGTCATCGACCTGTCCGGCACCCATGTGTGGGACGCGTCGTCGGTGGCCGCGCTCGACGCCGTCGAGGCGAAGTACGCGCAGCGCGGCAAGAAGGTCACCATCACCGGCCTGAACGAGGCGAGTGCGTCCCTGCACGGGCGGCTGAGCGGGGAGCTCGCGGGAGAGCACTGAGCCCTCGGGACCTCGGTCCCGGACGTCGTTTCCGCTGCTCAGGGCGATTGTCAGTGGTCGGCTCTACTCTCGGAGAAGTGTCGGACACATGGCGTTGTGCTGGGGTTTCGTGGGGTGGCGGCGGCTCCCCGGGACCCTGGCTGGTCTGGGAGTCCCGTCGGCCTGAGGGGCCTGCGGGGGAAGACGGGGGTGCGTATGGCGGGAGACATAGCGGCGGTGCCGCCGCGGAGCGGCTGAGCGAGCTGGTCCATGGACGCGAGGTGGCGTTCCGTGCCGTGGGCCCGCGCTGGTGCACCGGCGCGGGGCGCGGCCGGTGCCCGCTCGCGGCCGAGGTGCCGGCCCGGAGCACGGGGGCCCAGTGCTCCGAGTGCGCGCGTCTCGACCGGCTGCGTTCGGTCGCCGCCGACACGATGGCCGACGACCCGCGGCCCTACCGCGTCTACCTGGCGTGGTTCGGCCCGGGCATGGTGAAGGCCGGCATCACCCGGGAGGAGCGCGGCGCGGCCCGCCTGCTCGAACAGGGCGCGGTGGCCTTCAGCTGGCTCGGCCGCGGTCCGCTGATGGCCGCGCGGCGCACGGAGGAGCTGCTGCGCGCCGCGCTCGGGGTGCCCGACCGCATCCCGTACGCCGCGAAGCGCGCGGCGCGTGCGGGGCTGCCGCCGGGGCCCGAGCGCGCCGCGGAGCTGGCGGACCTCCATGCCCGCGCGCTGGCCCTGCCCGGTCGTCCTTCTGCCCTGGAGCCCGCGGTGTTCGAGGCCGTGGACCACGCGCGGGTCTTCGGCCTCGAACAGCCTGCCGCCGCGAGCGCTGCGGCGGCCGGTGCCGTGCCGGGGTCTGCCGCCGTGGCGGTGCCCGCCGTCCCGGTGCCTGCCGCCGTGCCGGTGGCCGCCGTGGTGACGGAGCTGGTCGACGGCGGCGCGGTCGCGGGCCGGCTGGTGGCGGCCGCGGGCCCCGACCTGCATCTCGCCGTGGCGGGCAGGGGGATCGTGGTCGTCGACAGCCGCCTGATGCGGGGCTGGGGGCTGGAGCGCGGCGCCCCGGGCGGCGCGGGCGAGGGCGCGGCGGGCCCTGGGGCGCTCACCCTGCCCGTACGAGAGCTGCGGACGGACGTGCAGGACGGGCTGTTCTGACCGCGGGCCCCGCCCCGTGGCTCGCACCTCATGGCTCGCGCCTCGTGGCCCGGGAGCACGGGCCCGCGCGCTCCGGCGACAGGACAGGGACCTCGTGGACAGGGGCGGCGTGCGCGCCCAGAGTGGAGGGCATGAGCGATCAAGGGGTGGACGAGCGGGCGGCCGTGCGGGCGTTCCTCGCGCGGGTGGGGCTGCCGGGGCTCGTCGATGTGCACACGCACTTCATGCCGGAGCGGGTGCTGCGCAAGGTGTGGGCGTACTTCGACAGCGCGGGGCCCCTCGTCGGGCGGGAGTGGCCGATCGCCTACCGGCACGCGGAGGACGAACGGGTCGCGCTGCTGCGGGGCTTCGGCGTGCGCGCGTTCACGTCGATGCTCTACCCGCACAAGCCCGGCATGGCGGAGTGGCTCAACGCGTGGGCGGCCGGGTTCGCCGACCGTACGCAGGACTGCCTGCGCACGGCGACGTTCTTCCCCGAGCCGACGGCCGGGGCGTACGTACGGGCGGCGGTCGAGGGCGGGGCGCGCGTGTTCAAGGCGCACCTCCAGGTCGGTGCGTACGACCCGAACGACCCGCTGCTCGACCCGGTGTGGGGGCTGCTCGCCGACGCGCGGGTGCCGGTGGTGACGCACTGCGGCTCGGGGCCCGTGCCCGGCGCCTTCACCGGGCCGGGGCCGGTGCGCGCGCTGCTCGCCCGCCACCCGCGGCTGCCGCTGGTGGTGGCGCACCTCGGCATGCCCGAGTACACGGAGTTCATGGAGCTGGCCGAGCGGTACGAACAGGTGCGGCTGGACACGACGATGGCGTTCACGGACTTCACGGAGGCCGTGACGCCGTTCCCGCGCGACCCCGGGGCGCGGGCGCGCCTCGCGGACCTGGGGGACCGGGTGCTGCTCGGGTCGGACTTCCCGAACATCCCGTATCCGTACGCGCACCAGCTGACGGCGCTCGAAGGGCTCGGGCTCGGCGACGCCTGGCTGCGGGCGGTCTGCTACGGGAACGCGGCGTCGCTGTTCGGGATCGAGACGGGGACCGGGGCGGACGCGGGCCGCGGCGGGGCGGTGGCGGGCGGCGGCGCCCCCTGAGGATTCTCCCTGAGGATTCCCTGTGGGTTTTCTCAGGCAATTCACAGAAAGGGGCAAGACGGCTCTCAGAGGGTGTGCCGAGGGTGAGGAGTATGACGATCACCTCGCCCCGCGGGCGCACCGAAATGCTGAAGCCGGACGGGAGTCCCGTCCGCGTGCTCGTCGTCGACGACGAGGCGTCGCTCACCGAGCTGCTCTCCATGGCCCTTCGGTACGAGGGGTGGGAGGTGCTCAGCGCGGGCGACGGCGCATCGGCGATGGACTCGGCCAGGGACTTCGCCCCGGACGCGGTGATATGGGACGTCTCGCTCTCCGGAGCCGGAGCCGGAGCCGGAGCCGGAGCCGGAGCCGGCGGGGGTGCGGGTGCGGGTGCGGCGGGTGGCGCGGGCCTCGGCGCGGGCGCCGACGGCGGCGGCGAGGCGTCCGCGGTGGACGCGCGTGCGGTGCTGCGGCGGCTGCGCAGCGAGCTGCCGCAGGTGCCGGTCCTCTTCCTGACCACGAAGGACGGCGTGGAGGAGCGGATCGCGGGCCTCACGGCGGGCGGCGACGACTACGTCACCAAGCCGTTCAGCCTCGAGGACGTGGTGGGGCGGCTGCGCGGGCTGATCCGCCGCTCCGGCGTGGCCACCGTGCGCAGCGAGTCGATGCTCGTCGTCGGCGACCTCACGCTGGACGAGGACAGCCACGACGTGACCCGCGGCGGGGACTCCATCCACCTGACGGCGACCGAGTTCGAGCTGCTGCGCTACTTCATGCGCAACCCGCGGCGCGTGCTGAGCAAGGCGCAGATCCTCGACCGCGTGTGGTCGTACGACTTCGGCGGCCAGGCGAACGTGGTCGAGCTGTACATCTCGTACCTGCGCAGGAAGATCGACGTCGGGCGGCCGCCGATGATCCACACCAGGCGCGGCGCCGGCTACCTGATCAAGCCGGGGGAGCCGGGCACGGTCCGCTGACCCGGCCCCCGAGGGAAGCGCGCACAGGCGCGGGAAGGAGGCGCGCGCGGGGGGCGCGCGGCGAGCGGTGGAGCACCCGGCGAAAGGATCACTACCAGCCACGGCGCAACATCCGGAACCGGGTGGATCATGGGAGCGGTACGGGAAGGCGTACGGAGGGCGGCCCGTCGGGCCACCGCCCCGGGCGCGGGCGCTGAGCGGGCCCCTCGCCCGACTCGTACACACCGCTGAAGGGTCCGGCACCACCCGGCCGGAAGGAACCGAGGAGGCTGGCCCATGGTCGCCGGAACCGATCGTGCGAAGCGTCCCACCCGGACGAGTGTGTGGCTCGAGGGCAAGCCGAGGGTGCGGGGCCGCCGCCACGAGCGGTCGGACCAGTCGTCGGGAGGCGCGGGCGCGGAGTCCGCGAGCCTCGACCGGGACCGGATCACCGAGGTGTCGGTGCGGCTGCTGGACGCGGAGGGGCCGGAGAAGTTCTCCATGCGGCGGCTCGCCGCCGAGCTCGGGGTGACGGCCATGTCCCTGTACTGGTACGTGGACACCAAGGACGACCTGCTCGAACTCTCCCTCGACCATGTGTTCGGCGAGGTCAGCGTGCCGGCAGGCGAAGAGGGCGAGGAGGGCGAAGGGGCCGGGGCCGCCGGGGGAGGCGGTGCCGGCTGGCCGGAGCGGCTGCGGGCGCTCGCGGCGAGCTACCGGTCCGTGTTCGTACGGCACCCGTGGGCGTCGCCGCTGATCGGCAAGTACCTGAACATCGGCCCGTGCGCGACCCGGTTCTCGCACGCCGTGCAGTCCGTGGTGCGCAGCACCGGCCTGCCGCCGTACGCACAGCGCGGGGCGACCACGGCGGTCTTCCAGTTCGTGTACGGATTCGGCACGATCGAGGGCCACTTCGTGCAGCGGTGCGCGGACGCGGGCCTCAGCCAGGACGAGTACTACCGGCGCGCGACGGGCTCCATCGACGAGCGCCCCGCGCTCAGGGACGCGCTCGCCGGGCGGGGCAGGCTGCTCGCGGCCCGCGGCGACGCGACGGTGCAGGAGATGCGCGAGCGGGACTTCGAGATCGCGCTCGACCTGCTGGTCGCGGGCATCGACGCCGTGCGGCAGCGCGGGGAAGGCGCGGGCGGCGGCGCCGTGGACCGGGGCCCGGGCCCCGCCGCCTGAGCGCGCGCTGACGGGCGGACTGCCGGGGCGGTCAGTCCTGCGGCGCGAGGTGCGCGGGGAAGCCGCCGGTGGCGACGGGGCTCCAGCGCTCCGGGGTGACGCGGATGAGGGACTTGCCCTGCTTGACCATGGCCGCGCGGTACTCGTCCCAGTCCGGGTGCTCGCCCGAGATGTTGCGGAAGTATTCGACGAGCGGCTCGACGGAGTCCGGCACGTCGAGGACCTCGGCGGTGCCGTCGACCTGGACCCAGGGGCCGTTCCACTCGTCGGACAGGACGATGACGCTGACGCGCGTGTCCCGCTTGGCGTTCCTCGTCTTCGCGCGCTCCGGGTACGTCGACATGACGATCCGGCCGGAGTCGTCGACGCCGCAGGTCAGCGGGGAGCCCTGGGGCCGGCCGTCGGAGCGGGTGGTGAGGAGGACGGCGCGGTGCCGCGGCCTGACGAAGTCGAGGAGCGCCTCGCGGTCGACGGCGGTGTTCGTTGCGATGTTGGGTGCCATGGCGGCAGCCTACGACCCGCGGGGCCGCAGGGCCCCGCGGGTCGCGGGCGGCGCCGCGCCCGTGCCGCAGGTCACGGCATCGGCGGCAGCTCGCCCCGTACGGCCTCGACGTGGAGCTCCACCTTGAGCACCGCGCCGACCATCGCGATGCCCGCCTGGAGCACCTGGTTGTACTTCATCGCGAAGTCCTCGCGGTGGAGTTCGGTGGTGGCGTGGAAGGCGGCCCGCACGCCGCCCCACGGGTCGGCGCCCGTGCCCAGGTACGACAGGTCGAGGTCGACGTCCCGCTCGATGCCGTGCAGCGCGAGCTTGCCGTGCACGGTCCACCGGTCGGTGCCCGCGGGCGTGAGGGCCGTGCTGCGGAAGGTGATCTCCGGGTACGCCTCGACGTCGAGGAAGTCGGGCGACCTGAGGTGCTTGTCGCGCAGCGCGTTGCCGGTGTCCACGCTGGCCGCCCTGATCACGGCGTCGACGCGGGACGCGGTGTACTCGCCGCCGTTCTCGACGACCTCGATCGTGCCGCCGAAGTCGTTGAAGCGGCCGTGCACGCTGGAGATGCCCAGGTGCTGCGCGACGGCGCTCACCGACGAGTGCGCCGGGTCGATGCTCCACGCGCCGGTCTCCGGCAGCTCGAACCCGCCCTGCCGGGCGAGCACGACCGTGCCGACGTCGGCCCTGCCGCTCGCGGTGACCAGGGCGGTCGCCGCCGACGGGGTGTAGCCGACGGCCGTGACGACCACCGTGTACGGCCCCGGGGCCAGCGTGTCGGGCGCGGTGACGACGCCGTCCTGGTCGGCCGAGGCGCGCAGCACCTGGTTGCCGCCTGTGTCCGTGAGGGTCACGACCGCGTGCTGCACGGCCCAGCCGTCCCGCGTCCTGACCTGTGCGCGAAGTCCCATCCCGCGTTCTCTCCTTGGTTGCGCTGTGTGGCGAGGCGGCCGCCCGCTGGTGCGCGGGCGGCGGCCTCGTGGCGGGCGGGGCCCGGCGCGCTGTCCGCGCACTCCGGCGGGCGCCGGTGTGCGCGGTGCGCGCCCTGCCCGCACCCGCCTGCCCCCCTCGGTCCCCGCCGGCCGGCGGGGACCGTGTCACTCGCCGGGGTGGGCGAGCTCGATGTCGTGTCCGTCGACTCCCTGGCCTGCGACGGTCAGCGAGCCCGCGACCGGCGGGTAGCCGGTCGCGATGACCGTGTAGTCGCCCGCGTTCAGGTCGGCGAAGGCGTAGGCGCCGTCGTCGCCCGTGGTGGACGTGGCGACCACATTGCCCGCCGCGTCGACCAGCGTGACCCGCGCGTCGGGCAGCGGGCGGCGGTCGGCGCCCGCCCGTACGGTGCCCCGCACCAGCGCGCCGGACTGGAGCACGGCCTCGATCCTGGTCACGCCCTGGCCGCCGATCTCCACCGGGAGGGCGAGCGGCCGGAAGCCGGACGCGTTGACGGCGACGGTCACCGAGCCGGGCACCAGCTCCCCGAAGGCGAACGCGCCCTGCGCGTCGGACCTGCCGGTGGCGAGGACGTCGCCGCGGATGTCGGTGACGATCACCATGGCGTCGGGCAGGGGCGTGCCCGCCTCTGCCGCGCGGACGAGGCCCGCGAGTCCGCTCGTACCGGAGAGCAGGATGTCGTACGGCAGCGGTTCCTCGCCGACGACGACGGTGGACGCCTGCGGCTGGAAGCCGTCGGCCGATGCGATCAGTACGTAGCTGCCGGGCCCGGGGGCGTCCACGGCGTACACGCCGTCGGGGCGCGCGACCGAGCGGCCGAGCTGGCGTCCGGCCAGCGAGATCAGCGTGACGGCCGCGCCGGGCACCGCCGCGCCCTCGGCGCTGCGTACCAGGCCGTGCACGGGCGTGCCGTCGGGCAGCGGCGGGACACCCGCGCCGGTGAACGCCCCGGCGGCGGCCGCGGTGCCGGCGGCGGGCGGCAGGTCGTAGGTGGCGGTGTCCTCGGGCGCCTGTGCCTGCGCGGAGCCGGCCGCCGCTGGCTCCTGCGGGTTCTGCGACGGGTCGCCGACTGCGCGTGTCCTCAACGGGACCTCCTTGATGAACCAGGTGACAACGAACGCGACGAACGCACACGGGGCCGCGTAGAGGAAGACGTCGCCGACGCCATGACCGTATGCGACCTCCATGACGTGCCGCAGCGGCGCGGGCATGGAGCCCAGGTCAGGAATTGTCCCGCCGCTGTCGCCCGCCTTGGCGGCCAGGGCCCTGCCCTGCGGTCCGAGCGCGGTGAGGCCGTCCCTGAGGTAGTCACCTACCCGGTTGCTGAGGATCGAGCCCAGAACCGAGACGCCGATCGCGCCGCCGAGGGAGCGGAAGAAGGTGACGGTGGAGCTGGCCGACCCGAGGTCGCGCGCCTGCACCTGATTCTGCGTGCACAGCACCAGGTTCTGCATCATCATGCCGATGCCGAGGCCCATGGCGGCCATGAAGAACGCCATGTGCCAGTACGGGGTGTCGTAGCGGATGGTGCCGAGCAGTCCGAGGCCGCCGGTGAGCAGGAAGCCGCCGGTGACGAGCCAGGCCTTCCAGCGCCCCGTGCGGGTGATGACCTGGCCGGCGACGGTCGAGGCCACGAAGAGGCCGCCGATCATCGGGATGGTCATGACGCCGGACATCGTCGGGCTCTTGCCGCGCGCGAGCTGGAAGTACTGGCTGAAGAAGACCGTGCCGGTGAACATCGAGACACCGACGAACAGCGAGGCGAGCGACGCCAGGGTGATGGTCCTGTTGCGGAACAGCCGCAGCGGGATGATCGGTTCTGCGGCTTTCGCCTCGACCAGCAGGAAGATCAGGCCGAGCGCGATCGAGCCGCCGACCATCGCGTAGGTCTGCCAGGAGATCCAGTCGTACTTGTCGCCCGCGAAGGTGACCCAGATCAGCAGCAGCGAGGCGGCGGCGCTGATGAAGAACGCGCCGGCCCAGTCGACCTTGACCTTCCGCTTCACCAGCGGCAGGTGCAGCGTCTTCTGGAGGACGATCAGCGCGATGACCGCGAAGGGGACGCCGACGTAGAAGCACCAGCGCCAGCCGAGCCAGGAGGTGTCGGTGATGACGCCGCCGAGCAGCGGGCCGCCGACGGTGGCGACGGCGAAGACCGCGCCGAGGTAGCCGCTGTACCTGCCCCGCTCGCGCGGGGAGATCATCGCGGCCAGGATGATCTGTGCCAGGGCCGAGAGGCCGCCGACGCCGATGCCCTGGACGACGCGCACCGCGATCAGCATCTCGGAGTTGACCGAGAGGCCGGCGACGATCGAGCCGAGGACGTAGATGCTCAGGGCTATCTGGACCAGCAGCTTCTTGCTGAACAGGTCGGACAGCTTGCCCCACAGGGGCGTGGTCGCCGTCATCGCGAGCAGCGAGGCGGTCACGACCCAGGTGTAGGCGCTCTGCCCGCCGCCCAGGTCGGAGATGATGTGCGGCAGGGCGTTCGTCACGACCGTCGAGGAGAGGATCGCGACGAACAGGCCGAGCAGCAGGCCGGAGAGCGCCTGCATGATCTCGCGGTGTGTCATCGGCGCGCCGGTGCCGGCGGAGGCGGGGGCCGGCTCGCCGCCGTGCCTGGCGTGGCCGCCCCGCACACCGGTGGGGGTGGATGTAGCCATCTGGTCTGGTTCCTTGTCGTACGGGTGTGAGGGGTGTGATCCACGGGGCCCGCGGGGCCCAGGGGGCTCGCGGGGCTCGCGCGCCGGCTAGGGGGTCTGCTGCGGAACGCCGCCCGCGTGGGGCCGGTGCCCGGGGAGCGGCTGGTCGCCGTGGGCTGTCCTGCAGTCCCCGAAGTCGGCGCGCAGCCGCCCGAGCATGGTCGTGAGCGAGTCGATGTCCTCGTCCGTCCAGCTCGCCAGCGTGCTGGCGATCATCTCGACGGCCCGGTCACCGAGCGTCGCGATCATGTCGCGGCCCGCGGGGGTCAGCCGCAGCAGCCGCGACCTGCCGTCCGCGGGGTCGGGCAGCCGTTCGAGCCAGCCGTGCTGGGCGGCGTGCGCCACATGCCTGCTGGTCACCGACACGTCGACGGCGAGCAGCTCGGAGAGCCGGCTCATCCGCATCTCGCCGTGGGCGTTGAGCAGGGACAGCACGGCCGCGGGGCCGCCGGGGCACTCGGTGGGCAGCGAACGGGTCAGCGCCCGTTTGACCGCGCCGAGCGCCGTGATGTGGCGAGCCAGTTCCACGTACCGGCTCTGTGTGGCCATGGGCCCCTCCCGACAGTTCGTTGCTTAGGGCAACCATAAACCTGTTGGTTGCCGCAGGCAAATGAAAGGCTACGAGATCCATTATGAAAAAACAAAATCTTCACATCAGAATGATCAATAAGCTTGCGCATGCGGGTGACCGCACACTCATTCACGGTGAAACTGTGCCCCCTGTGTGCGCGGGCTGTGTGCGCACGCGAGGGACCGGGCCTTCCGCGCAGGTGAGGCCCGGTGGCACGCGCGGAGGCTGCGGACAAAACCCGCGAGAAACGTGAATGACCCCGACAGCCCTTTCCGGGCCCGGGGTTGGGCGGCACCCGCGTGTTCGCTAGGGTCTCGCCTCATGGCACACAACCCTCAGGGCCCTCAGGGCACACCTGGCAACCCCGACCCCGCGGGCAGCACCCAGATGTTCCGCGCCTTCGTCGACGAGGGCGAGCCGCAGCGGCAGCCCGCGGCCGTCCGGCAGAGCGGTGGCCCGAAGGCGGGCGTGATCGTCGCCGTCGTGCTGGTCGTCGTCGTCCTGGCCGTCGTGGCCTGGCTGGCCTTCGCCTGACGCTCCGTCGGCAGCGCCCTGCGGCCCGCCGGGGGCGCTCGCGGCGGGCACGCCGCATCCGCGCGCCGCGGCAGTCGGCCGCCGCGGTGCGCGCGGCCGCATGGTGATGCGTCGCCTCGGCCGGGACACCGGCGGTCGCCGTCGCCGGTGTGCCCGGTATCACTCCCGCCCGGCCCCCGCCGGGGGGTCAGTCCGCGATGAGGCCCTCGCGCAGCTGCGCGAGCGTGCGGGTCAGCAGCCGGGAGACGTGCATCTGGGAGATGCCGACCTCCTCGCCGATCTGCGACTGCGTCATGTTCGCGAAGAAGCGGAGCATGATGATCTGCCGCTCGCGCGGCGGCAGCTTCGCCAGCAGCGGC
This sequence comes from Streptomyces sp. NPDC047002, assembly GCF_040704505.1. Classification (NCBI taxonomy): domain Bacteria; kingdom Bacillati; phylum Actinomycetota; class Actinomycetes; order Kitasatosporales; family Streptomycetaceae; genus Streptomyces; species Streptomyces sp. NPDC047002. The sequence goes on along the minus strand of NZ_JBEYWC010000030.1, from coordinate 40,371 downwards.
TTCAGCGACTCCCGGTACTCCACGCCTTCGAGCGCGAGGTCCTCGTAGCCGAGCCGGTCGGCGAGCGAGCCCTCGCCGCCGTCGTCCTCGGGCGAGGGCGAGTCGAGCGACGACGCCGTGTACGCGTTGCCCACCGCGAGCCCGTCGACCACGTCCTCCTCTGACACGCCAAGCACGGCGGCGAGTTCGGGCACGGTCGGGGAGCGGTCCAGCTTCTGCGAGAGGTCGTCGCTCGCCTTGGTCAGCGCGAGCCGCAGCTCCTGGAGGCGGCGCGGCACGCGCACCGACCACGAGGTGTCACGGAAGAAGCGCTTGATCTCGCCCACGACCGTCGGCATCGCGAACGTCGGGAACTCCACGCCGCGTTCGCAATCGAAACGGTCGATGGCCTTGATCAGACCGATCGTGCCGACCTGGACGATGTCCTCCATGGGCTCGTTGCGACTGCGGAATCGAGCCGCCGCGTACCGCACGAGCGGGAGGTTCAGCTCGATGAGGGTGTCGCGCACATAGGTGCGTTCCGGACTTTCCACCCCCTCGGGGCCCTGTGCGTCCAGCGCGGCGAGCCGCAGGAACAGGGAGCGGGAGAGCGTGCGGGTATCGATGGCCTCCGGCTGGGACGGCACCGGCGGCTGGGCCACCACGGTGTCGAGAGCGTCGGGCGCGGGAGCGCTCTTGGTGAGCGTGAGCACCTTAGGGCTGCCCTGTTCTGCGGACATGCCACCCCCTTGAGGTCGCGGACGGTCGCGCTGGGCGTTCTCTTCGACGAACGCAGCCTCCACCTGAATACCGGCGGCGGAGCCGAGCCAAACGCGGTACCCGCAGAATGTCACATGTCGGCAACACGCTGTAGTGACATGTCGACATGTGAGAAGGGGCCAACCGCTGGAAAACGGCCATCTGGAGCCGCCGGGGCGGGAGATGACGCGAAATCAGGATCTACCCGCGGGGGTTAGGCCTCGATCCGATTTGCGGATCGAAGGCGTGCAAAGCTTCGGGCAAGAAGTCTTGACACATGCATCTGCGAGACGCCGAGCTCCTGGCTGATCTGCGACTGCGTCAGATTGCTGTAGTAGCGGAGCATCAGGATCCGCTGCTCGCGTTCGGGCAGCTGTACGAGCAGATGCCGTACGAGGTCCCGGTGTTCGACCCCGGCGAGCGCGGGGTCCTCGTACCCGAGCCGGTCGAGCAGCCCGGGCAGCCCGTCGCCCTCCTGGGCGGCCTCGAGCGAGGTCGCGTGGTAGGAGCGGCCCGCCTCGATGCAGGCGAGCACCTCCTCCTCGGAGATCTTCAGCCGCTCGGCGATCTCGGCGGTCGTGGGGGAGCGCCCGTGCGCGGTCGTCAGGTCCTCGGTGGCGCCGGTGACCTGCACCCACAGCTCGTGCAGCCGGCGCGGCACATGCACGGTCCGCACGTTGTCCCTGAAGTAGCGCTTGATCTCGCCGACGACGGTCGGCATGGCGAACGTCGGGAACTGCACGCCCCGGTCGGGATCGAACCGGTCGATCGCGTTGATCAGGCCGATCGTGCCGACCTGGACCACGTCCTCCATGGGCTCGTTGCGGCTGCGGAAGCGGGCCGCCGCGTACCGCACGAGCGGGAGGTTGGCCTCGATCAGGGCGGCGCGCACCCTGCGGTGCGCCTCGCTGCCGGGTTCGAGCGTCTTCAGCTCGGCGAAGAGGACCTGGGTGAGGGCGCGGGTGTCGGCGGCCCTGCTCTGGTTCTCCGTCGGTGCCCTGGCCGGCTCCGCCGCGGGGGCCCGGTCCGGCTCTGCGGGCCCCGCCGGGCGGCCGGGGGCGCTCCGGGCGTCCGCGGCGGAGGGGCCCTGTGGCGGCGCTTGAGGCGTTGTACTGGCCGACACGTCACGCCACCCCTCGTCAACTGCGGTCAACTCATCGGTCAAAAGCGGTCATAGCATCACAAGACATGTGCACTATGCGCAAGCACCCGATAACTCCGTGTTGACGATCATCTGTCCCTTAAACACCAAATGCCCCACATCATCCCGATGTGGGGCATGGGTCCGGCCGGCTCGGAGCGGGGGGCCGGCCGGTTCAGAACGGGTAGTCGGCGATCACCCAGGTGGCGAACTCGCGCCAGAGGGCGACGCCTGCCACGTGCGCGGGGTGGTCGGCGTAGCGGCGCAGCGCCTCCGGGTCGGCCACGGAGGCGTTGATGGCGTAGTCGTAGGCGTTGTCCCTGCCGCTCACATTGCGGGCGAACTCCCAGGACTCGATCTCGGGCACCTGCCCGCCGAGCTCCTGGAACGCGCGGACGCCCGCGCGTACCCGCTCGTCGTCGTGGGAGACACCCTCGTTCAGCTTGAACAGGACCAGATGGCGGATCACGGCGCACTCACTCCCGGGGGGACGTGCCGCGCTCGCGGGCCCGTGGCTACTGGATCAGCTGCGTGAAGAACTGCCCGACGCCCTGCGCGGCGTTGGATATCCCCTCGAACCCTACTTGCACCAGGTCGGCAGCGCGGGCCGGGGACGTGATGATCGTATAGAGGACGAAGACGACTATCGCGTAGAGGATGACCTTCCGTGCGGTCGCCATCGGCCCTCGCCCTCCCGCCGGCTGACTCTCGGTCCACTGCCGGTCCCCGGGGCGGGGCCGTGTGCAGTAGCCGTGAGTTTAACCATACGAACGCCGGTTTCCGGTGAGGGACCGGTGTGGACCGGGCGCAGCGCGCGGGGGTGGTCGGCGGCGGGTGGAGGTGACGGCGCGTCACCGTGCGGGGGCACCTGGCCGGATGGGCGGTGTCAACCTCCGACGGCACGTCACCTGCCGTGCATTCGTACGGGTGGGCCTCCCGTGCGGATGCGCGGGGCGCGCGGGCGCGGCCCGGGGGCGCACTTCTGGCATATGCCCAACGACGTGCGTCGATTACGTGTAGTCATCGATTGACTGCGGAGCGTGAGATGCTGGGGGCATCTGCCGGTTGACGGCAGAAGTTATGTCGGACGGCAACTTTTTCCGCCGTCAATACCTGTTGAGTGACCGCTCACGGAAGGCTGATGACGTGGCCACGCTGGCTCCTTACTCCGACCCCCATGATCTCGCGTCCGGCTCCGCGGCCCCGCCGCCCCGGGCGCCCGGCGGCCTTCCGGGGCTCGGCCATCTGATCCCGCTGCTGCGCGACCCGCTGGCCTTCATCGAGTCGCTCGCCGGGGTCGGCGGCGTGGCCCGCGTCCAGCTGGGGCCGCGCTCGGTGTACGTGGTGACGGCGCCGGCCCTCGTCCATGAACTCCTGGTCTCCCACGCGCACGACGCCCCGCGCGGCGCCGTCCAGCAGACGCTGCGCGACGCCTTCGGCGACGGCCTGCTGATGTCCGAGGGCGCGGCGCACCGCAACCGCCGCAGGAGCATGCAGAGCGCCTTCACCAAGGGCAGGACCGCCGCCTACATGCCGGTGATCCAGGAGGTCGTGCGGGAACGTTCATCCCGTTGGGGGGACGGCCGCCCGGTCGATGTGGCCAAGGAGATGAACCACCTCGCGCTCGACGTCGTGACGAGGACGCTGTTCGGCGCCCGCCTCGACGACGGCCTCGCGGCGGCCTTCCACCGGGCGCTGCCCGACCTGGTGAAGGGCCAGATCTTCCACTCGCTCTACCCGCACCCCTCCTTCGCGCGGCTCCCGCTCCCCGTCAACCGGCGCTTCGACGAGGCGGTCCGGGTGATCAACCAGGTCGTGGACCGCGCCGTCGGCGAGCCCGCGCCAGGCGGCGACGACACGCTGCTCGCGCTGCTGCGCTCGGCCACCGACCCGGCCACCGGCGAGCCGCTCACCGAGGACGACGTGCGGTCCGAGGCCATCACCATGTTCGGCGCGGGCACCGAGACCGCCTCCACCACCATGACCTGGCTGCTGCACGAACTCGTGCGCCACCCCGACGTGCTGGCCCGCGTGGTCGCCGAGCTCGACGGGCACCTCGGCGACCCGGCGGGCGCCGCCGCCGACGTGCTGACGCCCGAGACCTTCGAGCACCTCCCGTACACCCGCGACACCCTGCGGGAGCTGCTGCGGCTGCACACGCCCAACGCCTTCCTGATGCGCACCGCGGCCAAGGACCTGGCGCTCGGCGCGTACCGGATCCCGGCGGGCAGCGAGCTCCTCTTCAGCCTCACCGCCCTCCACCGCCACCCCGCGTTCTTCCCCGACCCGCACACCTTCGACCCGGACCGCTGGAGCGCCGACGAGCGGTCCTGCGGGGCGGCGCGGCGTGCCGCCATGCCGTTCGGCGCGGGCAAGCACAAGTGCGTCGGCGAGGACCTGGCCTGGGCGGAGATCGGCGTGCTCGCCGCGACGCTGCTGCGCGCCTACCGCCTCGTGCCCGTGCCGGGCTCGGCGGCCAGGGAGGTCGTCTGGACGACCGTCCAGGCGCAGGGCCTCACCGTCAGGTTCGCCCCGCGCACCGCGCCGGAGGAAACCCGATGATGATGGCCGGAGCGGTCGGGCGCCCGGTGACGGAGGCCCACGCCGCCTGGCTGCTGCGCCAGGGCCTCCTGCCGCAGCGCGCGCTCGCCCGCTACGAGGCGTACGCGCTGCCCGACCTGATCGCCCACGCCTACCCGCGGGTCGCGGGCGAGGCGCGTGGCCTGCTGGTGGACACCCTCGGCTGGTTCACCATCCTCGACGACCACTTCGACGGCCCGGCGGGCCGCGACCTGCGCGGCAGCCGCGACCTGGTGCGGCGGCTGCTGGACACCCTGGAGGACCCCGACGACGACCAGGGCGTGCGCCCGCCCGTGCGCCGGGGCCCGCACCCGGCAGGCCCCGAGCAGGACCGGCGGCCCGGGCCCTGCCCGGGCGGCGACACCGACCGCGGCAGGGCGCGCGACCGGCCCCCGACCGCGGACCGCGAGCGCGACCGGCCGGGCAACCGCGGCAGGGACCGGCACCCCGGGCGGTATCTGGAGCGGCCCCCGTACCCGGAGCGCGGCGCGGCGCAGGACCGTGCGCCCGAGGCCCCGGCGCCCGGCGCCCCCGCCTGCCTGCTGTCCGCCTGGCAGGACCTGTGGCGGCGGCAGTGCGCCGGCATGCCGGAGGCGTGGGCCCGCAGGGCGGGGCGCGACTGGGCGCGCTGCCTGACGACGTTCGTCACCGAGGCCCAGCACCGCGCGGCGGCGACCCTGCCGACGGTGCGCCAGGCCGTGCACCTGCGCCGTCACGCCAGCTGCCTGTACCCCTTCATGAACATGCTGGAGCGGGTGCGGGGCGAGGCGCTCGACGAGGCGCTGCACGCGGAGCGCGAGATGCGGCTGCTGCGCGCGCACGTCGCCGACACCGCGACGCTCATCAACGACCTGTACTCGCTCGATCGCGAGGAACGGCACGCCTCGCCGTTCAACATGATCGTCATCCTGGGGCGCGAACAGCGCCTGAGCAGGGCCGCGGCCGTCGAGGCCGTACGCGCCGAGGTCGACCGCCTCGGCGTACGGAGCGACACCCTCCGCGCATCCCTCGCGGCCCGCCACCCCGAGGCCGCCTGGTACGTGCGCGAGACCCGCACCCTCGTCGAGGGCGTAAGGCGCTGGAGCAGCACGACGGACCGCTACACGGACACGAGCCTCTAGCCCGTGTCCGTCAAGTCCGTGAACTTTTCCGCCGGGGCCCGCATCGCACGTGGTGTAGACAGAAAGCGACAGATCTCGTGACGGACGGGTGGCAGGACATGGCGAAGAACCTGAGGCGGGCACGGACGGCGGCGCGGGGCACCCGTTCCCCGCGCGCACGCCTGGCCGTGGGCGCGCTGGCACTGGTGGCGTCCGGCGCGGTCCTCGCGGGCTGCGGCAGCGGCGACCCCGCGTCGCCGCAGAAGGTGGCGGGCACCGCGGGCCCGGCGACGGACGGCGTCAGCCCCTCGCGGTCCGCGGACGGCTCCACCGCGCCGAGCGGCGGCGCCTCGTCCCCCGGCACGGCACAGCAGCACTCCAGCGCGCCCAGCGGCCAGGCGTCGAAGCCGTCGGGCGGCCGGTCCACGGACGGGGGCGGCACCTCGAACGCCACCCCGGCGGGCAGCACCCGCTGCCACACCTCGGACCTCAAGGCGTCCGTCGGCAGCAACGACCCGGGCGCGGGCCAGGAGAACTTCGCGCTGGTGCTGACCAACACGTCGGGCCGCACCTGCACGGTCTACGGCTTCCCCGGCTTCGCGTTCGTCGACGGCTCGGGCAAGCAGGTCTCCTCAGACCCGCAGCGCGAGGGCGGCAGCCAGAAGAAGGCCGTCTCGCTCGCCCCCGGAAGCAGCGCCTGGGCGACGCTGCGCTTCCCCAACCCGGACATGGTCGGCGGCGCGAAGGTCACCCCCGCGGCCGTGGAGATCACCCCGCCCGACGAGAAGGCGTCCCTGAAGGCCGCCTGGTCGGGCGGCCCGGTGAGCGCGAACCCGCCCTCGGCGGCCGCGACGATCGTCGGCACGTTCCAGCCGGGCACCGGCGGCTGAGGCGCACGGGCCCCGGGCGACCGGCGCGGGCCCCGGCCGCACCGACCGTGCGGCCGGGGCCCGCGTGCGTGCGTCGGCCTCCGCGCGTGCGCCTCAGAGCGAGGCGCCCTCGGTGAGCAGGCCCTCGATCCCGATGCGCCGGACGAACTCGGCGCGCCCCCGGTCGTAGACGGCGGAGACGACCTCGCTGCCGTCCCTGCTGGGGTCGCCGTCGAGCGCCTCGGCCCGCGGCGCGTTGCGCCGCGCCGTCGCCCGCATGCCCGCGTAGACGGTGTGCCCCCGCGCGGGCGAGGGCCCGCGCGGTCGGGTCGCCGAAGCCGCTCGACGCCGCGGTGACGGCGACGACCTGGCGCCCAGGAGCGCCGGCGTTGGAGCTCATGCCAGGCCCCCGTTGGTGAACAGCACCTGGCCGTTGACCCAGCGGGCCGGCCCGGCGAGGAAGGCGACCGTCTCGGCGATGTCCTCCGGCCTGCCGAGCCGCTCCAGCGGGACCGCGTCGGCCAGGCCGTCGATCGTCTGCTGGTCCTTGCCGTCGAGGAACAGCGGGGTGGCGGTCGGCCCGGGGGCGACGGCATTGACGGTGATGTCCCTGCCGCGCAGCTCGCGGGCGAGGACCAGGGACATGCTCTCGACGGCCGCCTTGCTCGCGACGTACCCGGCGTAGGAGGGGAACTTCGTCCGGGTGACGGAGGTGGAGAAGTTGATGATCGCGCCGCCGCTGCGCACCCTGCGCGCGGCCTGCTGGGAGACGACGAAGGTGCCGCGGATGTTGGTGCGGTGCATCCGGTCGAGGTCGTCCAGGTCGATCTCGGCGACCGGGGCGAGGACCATGATCCCCGCCGTGTTGACGACCACGTCGACGCCGCCGAACGCCCCCTCGACGGCGTCGAAGGCGGCCCCCATGGCGGCCTCGTCCGCGACGTCGCCGCCCACGGCGAGCGCACGCCCGCCGCCCGCCGCGATCCTCTCGACGACTTCTTCCGCCCGTGCCCTGTTGCCCGCGTAGTGGACGCCGACGGCGAAGCCGTCGCGGGCGAGCCGCTCGGCCGAGGCCCGGCCGATGCCGCCGGAACCGCCGGTGACGAGGGCGACGCGGGGGCTGGTGGTGGTGCTGGTCATGACGGATCGTTCCCTTCGAGGGCTGTGGTGTCCTGTGCGGTGCCGGTGCCGGTGCCGGTGTCCCCGCTCCCGCCGAGCCGGGCCAGCCACTCCTGGAGCAGTGCGGTCTCGGCGGCCGTGAGGGCGGTCGGCGGTGCCGCGCGCAGCTGCGCGGCGAGTGCGATGGAGGTGGCGGGCGCCCCCTCGGGCCCGCGCCGCGCGGCCCCGGCCGCCGCCGGTGCGGTGACCGCGGCGAGCACGGCGTCGCGCACCCGGCCGGAGAAGGCCGGGTCGCTGTTGATGTCCGGCCGGTAGAGCAGGGAGAGGGCCACGCCCGCGTTGGCGGACATGATCATCTGTGCGGCGAGCGGCACCGGCAGGCTCAGCAGCCCGGCCGCGGCGACGCGCTCGACCACGGCCGTCAGCATCCGGTGCGCCTCCTCGGCGGCGGCCGGCCTGCTGCTGAGCAGCGGGGAGTACATGAGCTTGTAGTGGTTCGGGTGCGAGAGCGCGAAGGCGACATGGGCGTCCCAGCCGTCCCGCACGTCCCGCACCGGGTCGCCCGAGGGCACCGCGGCCCGCTTGGACGCGAGGTACTGCTCGAAACCGAAGTCGACGACCGCGGCGAGCAGGGCGTCCTTGTCGCCGAAGTGCCGGTAGAGCGTCGGCAGTCCGACCCCGGCCGCCTCGCACACGGTGCGGGTGGAGATGTCGCCGGTCGGCGACTCGGCGAGCAGCGCGGCCGCCGACTCCAGAATCCTCGTTTTCGCGTTCACGTAAACGACGATACAGCTTTGCTAGCGATGTTTCCAATAGAACGTGTACGCCGTTTTCGCGGGACGCTTTTCCGTGCGGACGCGCGGCCGCAGCCCCGGCGGCGCGGCCCCGGCCCCGGCTTCGGCTTCGGCTTCGGCCCGGCCCCGGCTTCGGCGCGGCCCGGCTCAGCCGCCGAAGTCCAGGACCAGCCGGCCGCGCACCCCGCCTGCCGCCAGCCTGCGGTGGGCCTCGGCCGCCCGCGCGGGCGGCAGCGTCGCCGCCACCCGGAGGGTGAGCGCCCCGCGCTCGGCCAGCACGCGCAGGCCGTCGAGCCCCGCCGCGACCTCGGGATACGAGCTGACCAGCACGGTGTGCAGGGTGATGCCCCGCCCGGGGCTCCCGTCCCAGTAGCGGAAGGTGGCCATCCCGCCGCCGTCCCGCACGGCCGCGGTGACCTGCTCGTTCTGCGCCGCGCAGTCGGCGAGCCCGGCCACGCCGCCCCCCGCGGCCTCCCGCATCGCCCGCGCCACCCCGGGGCCGCGCGGCACGACGCGGTGCGCGCCGAGACCCCGTACGAGCTCCTCGTCTGCGGCCGAGGCGTCGGCGACGACCCGCAGCCCGGCCGCCACGGCCAGCTGGACGGCATAGCCGCCGACGGCGCCGGCCGCTCCGGTCACGCCGAGGGTCTCGCCGGGCGCGAGGCCCAGCTGGTCGAGCGCCATCCGCGCGGTGAGGCCGTTCATCGGCAGGGTCGCGGCGCCGGGGAAGCCTGCCCCCGCAGGGACCGCGGCGGCGGCGTCCTCGGACACCACGACCTGCTCCGCGTAGGCGCCGTGCGCGCCCCGCGGCACGACGAAGACCATCACGGCGTCGCCCACCTGCCAGCGGGTCGCGCCGGGCCCCGTCTCGTCGACCACGCCCGCGGCCTCCATGCCGGGCACCAGCGGGAACGGCGGCTCCTCGCCCGGCGCGGCGAACAGGCCCGTGCGCACCGCGGTGTCGGGGGCGTTCACGGCCGCCGCCCGCACCCTGACCCGTATCTCGCCCGGCCCGGCGTGCGGCGCGGGAAGCTCGACCTGCTCCAGCACCTCGGGACCGCCGAACCGGTGGAGAGCGACTGCTTTCATCTGGCTGCCTCCTGTGCTCACCGGTGTGCCCGCGCGGGGGCGCACCCGGGCCCGGGGAGCTGGCCCACCCGCCGATCGTGCTGGTATGACACCGGTGTGAAGGCAAGCCGGGCGCAGGGGCGCGGCTGCCGAAGGGAGGCGCGGTGCGGATCGGGGAGCTGGCGGCGGCCACCGGCGTGCCGGCGCGCCTGCTGCGCTACTACGAGGAGCAGGGCCTGCTCGAACCCGGGCGCACGGCGAGCGGCTACCGCGCGTACGAGGCGTCCGCGGTGGTGCGGGTGCGGCAGATCCGCGGCCTGCTCGACGCGGGCCTGCCCACGCGCATCATCCGCGCCGTCCTGCCGGTCGTCGACCGGAGCCCCGACGGCCAGGCACGGCCCGCGGAACTGCCGCGCGAGGTGGTCGCGCTGCTGGAGCAGGAGGCCGTGAGGCTGCGCGAGCGGGTGGCCAGGACGAGCCGCGACCTGGAGTCGATCGAGCTGGCCCTGCGGTACGTGCCGCCTCGCACGGACCCGTGAGCGCGCCGCGCCCGGCGCCCGCGCTCGGTTCGCCGCCGCAGTCGCGGGCAGCGTGGCGAGGTCGACGACGAAGCGGTAGCGCACGTCGCCCCGGGCCGGCCGATCCAGGGCCTCGTTGACGCGGTCGGCGGAGACGGTCTCGGTCTCCGCCTCGATGCCGTGCTCCGCGCGGCTCCCCCGCCGAGGTGAAGCCCCGCCTCCTGGGCAGTCTGGGCGCCCACCTGCCCGCCGGGCCCGCCGCACCGGCCGCGGCGTCCCAGTAGGCCACGGGCGCCTGAGCCCCGCGGGACGCGCGCGGCCCGCCCGGCGTGCGGGGTATGCGGCGGTGCGCGCAAAAAACCCTCCTGACCGCGTTTTCCGCGGATCAGGAGGGTTCGAGAGCGGTAGCGGAGGGATTTGAACCCTCGGTGAGTTTCCCCACACTCGCTTTCGAGGCGAGCTCCTTCGGCCGCTCGGACACGCTACCGGGAGAGATCCTAGCCCACGGTCGGCCCAGTTCAGAAATCCGTGTCAGGGGCCGGGGTTCCGGGGGCGCGGTGCGCCGCGAAGAAGGAGCGCAGCCGGGCGGCGCACACGTCGGCGAGCACCCCGCCGATCACCTCGGGCCTGTGGTTGAGGCGCCGGTCGCGTACGACGTCCCACAGCGAGCCCGCCGCACCCGCCTTCTCGTCCCGTGCGCCGTAGACCACCCGGTCGACCCTGGCCTGCACCAGGGCGCCCGCGCACATCGTGCAGGGCTCCAGGGTGACGACGAGCGTGCAGCCCGTCAGCCGCCACTCGCCGAGGCGCGCGGCTGCGGCGCGCAGCGCGAGCACCTCGGCGTGGGCGGTCGGGTCGCCGGTCGCCTCGCGTTCGTTGTGGCCGGTGGCGAGCAGCGCCCCGGTGGGGGACAGGACGAGGGCGCCCACGGGCACGTCGCCCGCGGCCGCCGTCCGCTCCGCCTCGGCCAGGGCCCGGCGCATCCACTGCTGCCACGGGGCGCGCACCGGATCGGCCGGTACGCCCCGGCCGTCCGGTCCGCCCGCTGCCACTAGCGCACGGCCTCCAGCACCTCGGATGCGCCGAGCGCGTCGGCGATCTCCGCCATCGCCTCGGTCTCCACGGCGAGCAGCTCGCGCTCGGAGAAGCCGAAGTCGTCCAGGATCTGCCGGTCGCCGAGCGGGCCCGCCGGGTGGTCGCCCCGGCCTCCCGCTTCCGCGCCCGGTTCCTCCGTGTCGTCCGTGTCGGCTTCGAAGTCGTCCTCGCCGTCCTCGGTCCCGTCGAGATCCAGCGTGTCGAGGTCGGCGGCGGCGTCGTCCTCGTCGCCGCCGGTCAGTTCGTCGACGAGGATCTCCCCGTACGAGGAGCGCGTGGCGGCCGCCGCATCCGAGACATAGATGCGGGGGTCGTCCTCGCCGTCCACCCGCACGATGCCGAACCAGGCGTCCTCCTGCTCGATGAAGACGAGGACCGTGTCCTCGTCCACCGACGCCTCGCGGGCCAGGTCGGTCAGGTCTGCGAGGGTTTCCACGTCGTCGAGGTCTGTGTCGCTCGCTTCCCACCCGTCTTCGGTGCGCGCGAGCAGTGCGGCGAAGTACACCGTGACTCTCCCACTGGTCAGAGGTGTGACGATCGGGCGGTGCGCTGCGCTGTGCCCCGTCCACTCGGAATCGTGGCAGAAACCAGCGCTTCGCGAGAGGTCTTCCGCCGTTGCGTCGTGCGCACATTTTATTCGCCGTGCTCGCGCCACCCCCGCGCGGGCCACCCCGCGGCGGCCGTCCCGGCACGCCGCCGCCGGGCGCGCGGGGCCGCAACGCCCGAGGTCACCACCGGAACGAGCGCATCCGCAGCTGGCGCCGCAGCCGCGCGGCCCGCGCGTGCTGGGGCCGTACGCGCTCCCGCAGCGCCTTGGCCTCGGCCAGCTCGCGCAGGAACTGGGCGCGCCTGCGGCGCCGGGCCGCGTCGTCCGCGCGGCCCGCGTCCTCGTGACCTTCCTCTGCTTCCTCCGCCATCGGTGCCACCTCCCGCGTGTAGGGACCGCGCCGGGGCTGCACGGTCGTGCCCCGCCCTTCTCGTTCCCGCCGCAGGTGGGGAGGGCGCGGGCGGTCGCTGCTGCGCGTAGCGCCTTGGCCTCCGGTTACCCTCTTCGGCATGCGGATTCACGTCGTCGACCACCCGCTGGTGGCGCACAAACTCACCACACTGCGCGACCGGCGCACCGACTCGGCCACCTTCAGGCGCCTCGCCGACGAGCTGGTCACCCTGCTCGCCTACGAGGCCACGCGGGACGTGCGGACCGAGCAGGTCGACATCGAGACGCCGGTCACGACGACGACCGGCGTCAAGCTGTCGTACCCGCGGCCCCTCGTCGTGCCGATCCTGCGGGCGGGCGTGGGCATGCTCGACGGCATGATCCGGCTGCTGCCGAGCGCCGAGGTCGGCTTCATCGGGATGGTCCGCGACGAGGAGACCCTCACGGCGTCCACGTACGCGAACCGGCTGCCCGCCGACCTCTCCGGCCGGCAGGTGTACGTCGTCGACCCGATGCTCGCGACCGGCGGCACGCTGGTCGCGGCGATCCGCGAGCTGATCGGGCGCGGCGCGGACGACGTCACCGCTGTGGTGCTGCTGGCCGCGCCCGAGGGCGTGGAGACGATGGAACGCGAGCTGGCGGGCGCGCCGGTGACGGTGGTCGCGGCGGCGGTGGACGAGCGGCTCAACGAGAACGGCTACATCGTGCCGGGCCTCGGCGACGCGGGCGACCGGCTCTACGGCACCTCGGGCTGAGCGCCGGGCACGTGCGGCCCGGTGGCCGGCAGGGGGCTCAGTGGTGGGCGGCCGGCTCCGCGCCCGCCTTCGCCGCCGGCTTCCCGCTGCCCTGGGCGCAGCCGGGCCGCGGCGCGGGCTTGGCGAGCGAGGCGAGCTCGGTGTCCGCGGTCTTCTGCACCGTCAGTGCGTGGAACCCGGTGCCGATGATCAGGTCGACGTCCTTGCCTGTGCGCCCGTCGGTCGTGGTCCTGGCGCCTTCGAGCTGCGTGCCGAGGACGCTGAGCGTGCCGTGGGGCGCGGCGGACCCGCCGAGCAGGACACCGGTTCCCGGCACCTTCTTGTCGTACTGCGCCGACGCGTTGCCCACCGTGCCGACCCGGAAGCCGCGCTTCTTCAGCTCGTCGGCGGTCTGCTGGGCGAGACCGCTGCGCGGGGTCGCGTTGTAGACGTTGACGGTGATCTGACCCGGCTTCGGCAGCGCCGCGGGCGCGGCGGACGGCTTGCAGGAGGGCCGGTCCGAGGCGACGGCCTTGTCGGCGTCGCCCGAGAAGACATGGATGAGCTGCTGGGTCCCCCAGCCGACGAGCCCGAGGACGGCCACGGCGAGCACCGCGATGAAGGCTGTCCTGCCACGGCGGCGGGGACGGCGCATGCGGGGGTACTTGTCGCCCGTGATGCGGTACTTCCCGCCGAGCCCAGGGGGAGTGAGCATGCTCATGAACGCAGCGTAGTGCGCGCCCCGAGTGATTCCTACTAAACGATCAGCGGATCGCGCGGGCGGCCCAGCGATTCGCCCCGAAAGGCCCAGCGGGCGTGCCCGGGGCCCGCCGGGTCAGCCCGTTTCGAGCTCCAGGACGCGGGCGTGCAGGACCTGGCGCTGCTGGAGCGCGGCGCGCACCGCCCGGTGCAGCCCGTCCTCCAGATAGAGGTCGCCCTGCCACTTCACGACATGGGCGAACAGGTCGCCGTAGAAGGTCGAGTCCTCGGCGAGCAGCGTCTCCAGGTCCAGCTGGCCCTTGGTGGTCACGAGCTGGTCGAGGCGGACCGGGCGCGGCGCGACATCCGCCCACTGCCGGACCGACTCCCGGCCGTGAGCAGGGTACGGCCGCCCGTTTCCGATGCGCTTGAAGATCACACGGAAAGCCTACCGGGCGCGCCCTGTTGGGCGCAGCCCGCGCGGTGGGGGGCAAAGGCGGCAATTCCTGCCCAAGGGGGAGGGAAAATGAGCGGAACTGTTCCCTCCGGTGAACTGCCGACCACTCCCGGTGCGGACCGGCGGTGCGGGGGTGCGGGGGTGCGGGGGCGCCGAGCCGGCTCACGCCACCCCCTGCAGATCGTGCGCGTACGTGCCGACGGCGTGCGCGATCACGTCGACGTTGGTGTCGAGCGCGGCCAGGTCGACCCGGGACAGGTCGTCGCACGCGCGGTGGTAGCAGGGGTCGTACGCGACGCCCGCGCGCCCGCCGTACTCCTCGGCCTCCTCCCGGGTCTTGACCCCCTCGGCACCGGTGAAGACGCCGCCCGCGGGGACGCCCGCCGCCAGGAAGGGCACATAGTCGGAGCGGCCGTCGAACTCCGCCGCCTGGTGCGGCAGATGCCGGCTGTCGAGGTAGTCGGCGAACCCCTTCTCCAGCCCCGCCGAGCCGGCCGGGAGCGCGCCGGGGCCGCCGGGCGCGGAGCCGTCGCCGTCGTAGACCAGCTCCGCGTGGTTGGGCGAGGCGATCATGTCGAAGTTCAGATACAGCGCGACAGACCGCAGCTGTGCGGCTGTCAGATGCCTGACGTACGCCGTCGAGCCGAGCAGCCCCTCCTCCTCGGCCGACCACCATGCGAACCTGACCCGGTGCCCGAGCCGGTCGCCGCTGTGCGCGAGGGCGAGCGCCACGTCGAGCAGGCCCGCGGCGCCCGAGCCGTTGTCGTTGATCCCCGGGCCCCGGGGGACCGAGTCGAGATGGGCGCCGAGCACGGCCGTGTGCCCCGCGTCCCCGCCGGGCGTCTCGGCGATCACATTGCGCGTGGTGCGGCGCTCGCGCACCTCCCGCAGGCCGAGCGTGGCGGTCACCGCGCCCCCGCCCTGCCGGGCCGCGGCCGCCGCCTGCCGGGCCAGCCGCTCGCCGTCGCGCCCGGTGAGCCCGCCGACCGGTACCACCGCCGCCGACGAGCGGCTCTCCCCCGGGCCCCTGCCGCCCGCGCCGCCGTAGGCGAGGACGGCGACCGCGCCCGCGGCCGCCGCCGCGCGCGCCTTGGCCGCGATGCCGCAGCCGCCGCGCTCCACCAGCGCGATCGCGCCCCGGTACCTGCCGGGCCGCGGCCTCCCGTAGTCGGCGGCCGCGCACCCCGGGGCCGCGCCCGCAGGAAGCGCCGCCACCCGGCCGGTGACGCCGCGCGCGGCGCCGCCGCCGGGGAGCGGCGCGGTCTCCCGCAGGGGCCTGACGGGGACGGTACGGCCGCGGACGGTGAGCGTGCGCGGGGCCGCTGCGGCGAACGGGAAGGAGAACGTCTCGTACGCGACGCGGTAGCCGGCGGCCTTCAGCACGTCGTGCACGTACGCCGCCGACCTGTCGTACCCCGGCGTCCCCGCGGCCCTGGTGCCGCCCGACGCGTCCGCTGTCCGCTGGAACTCCCTGAGGTGCCGCAGCGCACCGGCAGCCGTCGCCGCGCGCACCAGGTGCCGGGAGAGCCGCGCCGCCGCCCGCGCCTGCGCGTCCGGCGTGTCCGCCGCGGCGGCGGGCAGCGCGGACGCCAGCAGGGCGAGCAGCGCGGCCACCGCCGCGACCAGGACCGCGGGACGGGCGCGCCGTGCCGCCCTCACGGCGCCTCCTCCTCGGGGGCCTCCTTCTCCGGGGCCGCGGCCTTCGCCGCCCGCTTCGCCTCCTGCTTGAAGGCGCGCACCTTCGCCAGCGACTCGGGGCCGGTGATGTCGGCCGCAGAGCGGTACGCGCCCTCGTCCCCGTAGTGGCCCGCCGCCTCCCGCCAGCCCGGCGGCCGCACCCCGAGCCGCTTGCCGAGCAGGGCCAGGAAGATCTGCGCCTTCTGTCTGCCGAACCCGGGCAGCGCGTTCAGCCGGCGCAGCGCGTCGGCGCCCGACGACGCCCCCTCCCACACCGCCGCCGCGTCCCCTTCGTACGTCTCCACCAGGTACTGGCACAGCTGCTGCACGCGCTGCGCCATCGACGCGGGGTAGCGGTGCACCGCGGGCTTCTCGGTGAACAGCGCGGTGAACGCCTCGGGCTCGTACGCGGCGATCTCCCGGGCGTCCAGGTCGTCGGTGCCCATCCGCGCGGCCAGCGTGTACGGGCCTGTGAAGGCCCACTCCATGGGGATGCGCTGGTCGAGCAGCATGCCCACGAGCGCGGCGAGCGGGCTGCGGGCCAGCAGCTCGTCCGCCTGCGGGTGCTGTGCGATCCGGAGGGTGCGCCTGGTGTCGCTCATGCACGCCATCGTCGCCCGTTCCTGCGCGGCGCGCAGAAATTAATCCACAGGTTCGATGTGCTGATATGACTGTTTCGGGCCACGGATGGCGTACCCGCGCGAAGGGTAATGCTGAGCCGACCGGGGGGCACGGCGAAAGGGGGCGGTTTCTGCTGTCCAGGCATTCCCGCACCCCGTCCGACCAGCCCTTTCCGGCGCAGCACGATCCCTTCCGAGAATCGCCGAGCACCATGGGGAAAGGCCGCGCACCCGTGACACAGCCTTTTGAACTGCCGGATTTCTACATGCCGTATCCGGCCCGGCTCAATCCGCATCTGGAGGAGGCGAGGGAGCACAGCAGACACTGGGCCAGGGAGATGGGGATGCTGGAGGGCTCCGGCATCTGGGAGGAGAGCGACCTGGAGGCCCACGACTACGGCCTGCTGTGCTCGTACACCCACCCCGACTGCGACGGATCCGCGCTCTGCCTGGTCACCGACTGGTACGTGTGGGTCTTCTTCTTCGACGACCACTTCCTCGAGGCGTTCAAGCGCGACCGGGACCGTGAGGGCGGCAAGGCGTATCTGGACCGGCTGCCCGCCTTCATGCCGATGGACCTGGCCGACGGGTTCCCCGAGCCGGCCAACCCCGTCGAGGCGGGCCTCGCCGACCTGTGGGCCCGTACGGTCCCCGGCATGTCGCGGGAGTGGCGGCGCAGGTTCGCCACCAGCACGGAGAACCTCCTCAACGAGTCCCTGTGGGAGCTGTCCAACATCGACGCGGACCGGATCGCCAACCCGGTCGAGTACATCGAGATGCGCCGCAAGGTCGGCGGCGCCCCCTGGTCCGCCGGCCTCGTGGAGTACGCGGTCGGCGCCGAGGTCCCCGCGGAGCTGGCCCCCACCCGGCCCCTGCTGGTGCTGCGCGACACCTTCTCCGACGCGGTCCACCTGCGCAACGACCTCTTCTCCTACCAGCGCGAGGTCGAGGAGGAGGGCGAGCTGAGCAACGGCGTGCTGGTCCTTGAGACCTTCCTCGGCTGCACGACGCAGGAGGCCGCGGACGCGGTCAACGACCTGCTGACGTCGAGGCTCCAGCAGTTCGACAACACCGCGCTGACCGAACTCGCCCCGCTGTTCGCCGAGAAGGGCACCACGCCGAAGGGGATCGCCGACACCCTCGCCTACGTCAAGGGCCTCCAGGACTGGCAGTCGGGCGGCCACGAGTGGCACATGCGCTCCAGCCGCTACATGAACGGCGGCGGCCCGCAGGACGCCCCGCCGCCGCTGCCGGGCGGCGGCCTCACCGGGCTGTACGGCGCCCGCTTCGCGATGACGCCCGCGGGGCTCGGCACGGCCGCTTCCGCCTTCCTGAAGTCGCTGACCGCGGGCGGCGCCGCCCGGCTGCGCAGCCACGCCCATGTGCCGTTCCAGGAGACGGGGCCCTCGGTCGTGCCCGACCTCGGCATGCCGTTCGAGCCCGGCCTCAGCCCCCACCTCGACGCGGCACGCGAGCACGTCGTGGAGTGGGCGCACCGCATGGGCATCCTCGTGCCGCAGCCCGGCGTCCCCTGCTCGGGTGTCTGGGACGAGCGGCGGCTGCGCCGCATCGACCTGCCGCTGTGCGCGGCGGGCATCCACCCCGACGCCACCCCCGAGGGGCTCGACCTCACCTCGGCGTGGCTCGCGTGGGGCACGTACGGCGACGACTACTACCCGGTGGTGTACGGCACGACCCGCGACCTCGCGGGCGCGAAGGCGTGCAACGAGCGGCTGCGGCTGTTCATGCCGCTCGACATGGCGCAGGTGCCGCCCCCGGCGAACGCGCTGGAGCGCGGCCTCGACGACCTGTGGACGCGCACGGCCGGCCCGATGGCGGACCGGGGCAGGCGCGCCTTCCGCAAGGCCGTCGACGACATGGTCGACAGCTGGCTGTGGGAGCTGGCCAATCAGGCGCAGAACCGCATCCCCGACCCGGTCGACTACACCGAGATGCGGCGCAGGACGTTCGGGTCCGACCTGACGATGAGCCTGTGCAGGATTGGCCTCGGCGACACGGTCCCGCGCGAGGTGCTGGACAGCGGGCCCGTGCAGGCGCTCCAGAACGCGGCGCAGGACTACGCGTGCCTGCTCAACGACGTGTTCTCGTACCAGAAGGAGATCCAGTACGAGGGCGAGGTGCACAACGGGATCCTCGTCGTGCAGAACTTCTTCGCCTGCGACTACCCGGCCGCCCTGCGCATCGTGGTCGATCTGATGCACGCCAGGATGCGGCAGTTCCAGCATCTGGTGGCGCACGAACTGCCCGTGGTGTGCGAGGACTTCGCGCTGGACGGCGAGGCGAGGGCCGCGCTCGGCGGCTATGTGCGGGAGCTGGAGAACTGGCTCTCCGGCATCCTCGTCTGGCACGAGGGCTGCCACCGCTACCGGGAGGCCGACCTGATCGAGGACCGGCCGGAGCCGCGCTGGCTGCCACCGACCCTCACGGGCCCCGGCACGGCGGCCGCCCGCCTCGGCGCGGCATGACCCCCGTGGGTCCAGGACCGCGCTGACCGGGACCCGCGCGCCCGCGTAGGCGCCCCGCGCAGGGGTGGGCGGGCCGTGCGGGATCAGGCAGGGGCACGCGAGGGCCCGGCCGTGCGGGGTGCGCACACCCTCATGCCACCGGGCCCTCGCGCATGCCCGTCAGGCCTTCGCGAGGTACGCGCGGATCTCGGCGGCCGAGGCGGGCCCGGCCTCCTGCCCGGCGAAGGGCTGCGAGGGGTCCTTCGCGTACGGCGGCCCGTACGCGGGCGTGCCCGACTGGAAGCGCCTGCCCTCGGCCAGCGCGCCCGCGTCCACCGCGTCGTAGCCGAGGTGGTCGAGCAGCTCGGTGGCCCGGCGCTTGGCCTCCGCGTCGTCGCCCGCGATGGGCAGCGCCGTGCGGTCGGGCGCGCCCGCCGGCCTGGCCAGCGCCCCCAGGTGCTTGAAGAAGATGTTGTTGAACGCCTTGACGACGTGCGCCGAGTCGCCGAGGAAGTCCTGGAGCAGCCCGCTGCTGGTCGTGGAGCCGTCGTCCAGGGCCTCGATGTGCCCGTCGCGCTCCGGGTAGTAGTTGTTGGTGTCGAGGACCGTCCGCCCGGCGAGCGCCTCGCGCGGCAGCTGCGTGTACGCCTTGAGCGGCACGCTCACCACCACCCAGTCGCCCGCGGCCGCCGCCTCGGCCGGAGTCGCGGCCCGCGCCCGCGGCCCGAGCTCCGCCGCCAGGTCGGCCAGGGTCTCCGGTCCCCTGGAGTTGCTGATCACCACATCGAGTCCGCCGTCCACCGCGAGCCGCGCGAGCGTGCCGCCGATGTGCCCACTGCCGATGAGTCCCAAAGTAGCCATGCCCGCCCAACCCGCCCACCACCCCCGTTGTTCCCGTCCCCCGACCCAGCGCCGCCCCAGCGCCGACCCGCCACCCGCTCGGCGGCACGGCGGCCGGCGAGCGGTGATGTTTCACGTGGAACGGGGCGGCGGGGTGCGGGGGTCAGCCGCCGACCACCATCCAGCCGAGGACGCTCGTCGACTGGAGGTAGACGAGTACGCAGAGCAGCGCCATCAGCGCGGCGCTCCAGCCGAACACCCGGCGGAACAGGGTGCCTTCCGCGCCCACCGTGCCGACGGCCGCCGTGCCGATCGCCAGGTTCTGCGGGGAGATCATCTTGGCCAGCACGCCGCCCGTGGTGTTGGCGGCGCCGAACAGGATCGGCGAGGCGCCCAGCTGGTGCGCGGCCGTGAGCTGGAGGCCGCCGAAGAGGGCGTCGGAGCCCGCGTCCGTGCCCGTCACGGCCACCCCGAACCAGCCGACCAGCGGGGAGAGGAACGCGAAGGCCGCGCCGGTCTGCGCGAGCCACAGGCCGAGCGTGGTGATCTGGCCGGACAGGTTCATCACGTACGACAGCGCGAAGACGCAGAGCACGGTGAAGATCGCCCAGCCGAACTGGCGGATCGTCGACCCGTACACGCGCAGCGCCTTCAGCGGGCTCAGGCGCAGGACGAGCGCGGTGAGGACGCCGGAGACGAAGAGGAGCGTGCCCGCGGTGGAGGCCCAGGGCACGGAGAAGAACGTCGAGACGGGCGCGCCGTCGGCGGTGGTGATGTGGGCGAGGCCGGGCCACTGGAAGCCGGCGGTGCCCCGGGCGAGCCACCCCTTGACCGGGTCGATCTGCGCCAGCGAGAACAGCACCACCACGATCACGTACGGGGCGAACGCCACCAGCACGTCCCGCCGCCCGTCGCCGCCCTCCGGACGGCCCGCGCGCCGCTCGGCGACGGGGTCGTGGTCCACCGCGCCGCCCGCGATCACCGGCGGGGTGCCGGGCGCGGGGGCGCTGCCGCCGTCCGCGGGCTGCCAGACGCGGTTGAGCGCCACGACGGCCCCGGCGGAGACCAGCGCGGCGAAGATGTCGCAGAGCTTGTAGTCCCAGTAGTTCGCCAGCGCGAACTGCGTACCGCAGAAGGTGGCGCCCGCGGTCAGCGCGGCGGGCCAGACCTGCCGGAGCGCGCGGGGCCCGTCGGCGACGGCGACGAGCAGGAACGGGACGAGGAAGGCGAGCACGGGCGCCTGGCGCCCCGTCATGGCGCCGAAGTCGTCTGCGTTCAGATGGGTGACCGAGCCGAGGATGGTGATCGGGTTGCCCATCCCGCCGAAGGCGACCGGCGCGGTGTCCGCGAGCAGCGCGATCACGGCGGCCTTGAGCGGCGGGAAGCCCGCGGCGATCAGCATCACGGAGCAGATCGCGATCGGGGAACCGCCGCCCGCCAGTGCCTCCATCAGCGCGCCGAAGGAGAACGCGATCACGATCGCCTGGATGCGCCGGTCGTCGCTGATCGCGGCGAAGGCCCTGCGCAACACGGCGAAGTGGCCCGTCTCCACGGTCAGGTTGTAGATCCAGATGGCGTTGAAGGTGATCCACAGGACCGTCAGCACGCTGTTGGCCGCGCCGTAGCCCGCCGCGTCGAAGGTCAGGCCGGCCGGCATGCCGTAGGCGAACAGCGCGACGGCGAGCGAGACGCCGAGCGCGGCGAGCCCCGCCCACTGGGCCTTGAGCCGGAAGACGCCGAGGAGGACGAGGACCGTCAGCAGGGGGACCGCGGCGATCAGAGCGGACCAGCCGACCGACGCGAGGGGAAGGTTCTGGGTGTAGTGCATGAGGGTGCGGTCCACCTCCAACGTTCACCAGTGTGAACAGCGTCTCGCCTGATGGCTCGATCATGGTGGCACCGCAAAGGGCCGTGGGGAAGAGGCGTGCGCCTCCTTCCCCACGGCCCGGAACCCGCACCCACGGGCGGACGGTGAGCTGCCGTCAGGTCGCGGCCTGCGCCCCGCCCGCCGCGGGCGGGGCGGGGCGCGCGGCGGGCGGGGCGTCCGGCGGCTCGTCGGCGCCGAAGCGCCGTCCGCGCGCCTCCTTGCCCAGCAGGGTCAGCACGATCATCAGCACCAGCGTCGGCGCGACCGTCACGATCAGCGCCGTCGGGTAGCTGTAGTGCCCGGCGAGCGACTCCTGCAGCGGCAGGTTCAGCGCGGCGATGCAGTTGCCCAGCTGGTAGGTCACGCCCGGATAGAAGCCGCGGATCGCGTCCGGGCTGAGCTCGTTGAGGTGCGCGGGGATGACGCCCCACGCGCCCTGCACGCACAGCTGCATCAGGAACGAGCTCAGCGCGAGCAGCCCGGCGGTCCGCGACAGGGCGAAGAACGGCACGATCGGCAGCGCCACGATGCCCGCGATCACGATCATCCGGCGCCGGCCGATCCGCTCGGAGTAGGCGCCGAGCAGCGGCCCGCCGATCATCGCGCCGATGTTGTAGACGATCGCGATCCAGATGGCGGTGGTCGGCGTCATCCCGAGGCCCTTCTTGACGAAGGTCGGGTACACGTCCTGGGTGCCGTGCGACATCAGGTTGAACGCCGTCATCAGCAGCACCAGATAGACGAAGCGCTTCAGGACGACCGGGTTCCGGAAGATCTTGCGGGCGGGCGTGGTGTTGGCCTTCACCGACTCCTTCCACGCCTCGCTCTCCCCGACCCGGCTCCGTACGAACAGTGCCACCAGCGCGGGGATCAGGCTGAACGCGAACAGCCCGCGCCACCCGAAGGCCGGCTCGATGAAGAGGAAGGCGAGGGCCGCGAGCAGATAGCCGAAGGAGTAGCCGCCCTGGAGCATGCCGGACCAGAAGCCGCGCTTCTCCGCCGGGATCTTCTCCAGCGCGAGCGCGGCCCCGAGGCCCCACTCGCCGCCCATGCCGATGCCGTACAGCAGGCGGAGCACCAGCAGGACCGCGTAGTTGGGCGCGAAGGCGCAGGCGAATCCGACCACGGAGTAGAACAGCACATCGACCATGAGGGGGGTGCGTCTGCCGCGCTTGTCCGCCCACAGGCCGAAGACGAAGGCGCCCACCGGCCGCATGATCAGCGTGACCGTCGTCAGGAACGCCATGTCGGTGAGCGAGACGTGGAAGTCGTCCGCGATCTCGCTGTAGACGAGTACGACGAGGAAGTAGTCGAAGGCGTCCATCGTCCAGCCCAGATAGGCGGCGATGAACGCGTTGCGCTGGTCCCCGTTCAGACCGCGCGCTTGCTGCCACACCGTATTCAGCATTCGCGGACGCTAAGACCTGGTCCTAGGCATGTCAACGGCGTCGACACCGGCGGACGTGAGTCGAGGACAAAGCTTGACGCTGCTTGGCACGGCTTTGGCGCCCGTGGCAGAGCTGCGCGGCGCGGCGGGCCGCGTGGCCCGCCGCGCCGCGCGTGCGGCTCAGGTCCCGTAGACCTGGAACTCCCAGAGGGAGTCGCCGTACGGGGTGG
The DNA here is from genome assembly GCF_040704505.1 of Streptomyces sp. NPDC047002. NCBI lineage: Bacteria > Bacillati > Actinomycetota > Actinomycetes > Kitasatosporales > Streptomycetaceae > Streptomyces > Streptomyces sp. NPDC047002. Next base: position 17,436 of record NZ_JBEYWC010000030.1, on the reverse strand, counting down.
ACCGTGCCGTGCAGTTGACCCGCACATAGCGGCCCGAGCCGGTGACCGGGACGGTCTGGTTGCCGCCCGTGCCGTTGGTGGTGGAGTAGACGGTCGTCCAGGAGGTGCCGTTGGTGGACGTCTGGATCTGGTACGCGGTGGCGTACGCGGTCTCCCAGTTCAGCGCGACCTTGCTGAGCGTGCGGGTGGAGCCCAGGTCGACCTGGAGCCACTGCGGGTCGGAGAACCCGCTCGACCAGCGGGTGCCGGGGTTGCCGTCGACGGCGTTGGCGGCGGCGAAGCTGTCGTTCTCGGCCGACGACGCGGTCGCCGTCCTGCCCTGCGACAGGAGGGTGCCGTTGCCCGGCGGGTTGGTGCCGGTCCCGTCGGACGGTGTGCCGTACAGCGCCAACTCGTAGAGAGAGTCACCCCATTGGGAGGCTCTTGAGGTGGCGTAGACGCGCACGTATCTGCCGGATCCGGAGAGCGCGGTGTCCTGGATGTCCTGCGGGCTGTTGTTGTTGGTGTAGATCGTTCTCCAGTTGGTCCCGTCGTCGGACGTCTGCAACTGGTAGGCGGAGGCCGTGGAGGCCTCCCAGGTCAGCGTGGCGTGCGTGAGGTTGTACGACTTCCCGAGGTCGACCTGGAGCCACTGCGGGTCGGAGAAGCCGCTCGACCAGCGGGTGGTGATGTCGCCGTCCGTGGCGTTGGAGGCGGGGAAGTCCCCGCTCTCCGTGGAGGACGCGGTGGTCGGCTTCCCCTGGGCGATGTTCTGGCCCAGGTCGGCGTGGCCGGCCGGCGCCTTGTTGTAGACGGCGACGTAGTCGATGTTCATCGCGCCGCCCGAGACCGTGTTCGCGTTCGGCCCGCCGCCGAAGGCCGCGGGGAAGCCGCCGCCCATGGCGAGGTCGAAGATGATGTAGTACGAGTGGTCGACGGCGTTGGCCCAGGCGGTGGCGTCGACCTGGTCGGAGCGCAGGGTGAAGTAGTTCTGCCCGTCGAGGTACCAGCGGATCTGCTCGGGCGAGGTCGAGCGGTCCACCTCGACCGCGTACGTGTGGTAGCCGGTCTGGCAGCCCGCGCAGGCGTGTTCGCCGCTGCCCACGCCGCTGCTCTCGTTGCACGGCCCGCCGGGGCTCACCCCGCAGTGCAGCGTGCCGAAGACGGAGCTGCGGCCGTTGACGTCCTCCAGGATGTCGACCTCGCCCGAGCCCGGCCACGGCACGCCGATCCGCAGGGGCGAGCCGAGCATCCAGAACGCGGGCCAGTAGCCCGCGCCGTTGGCGGCCGTGACGTCCGGCTGCTGGATCGACGCCTGCATCCGCACGACCCCGCCGGGCTGCGCGCCGAACCCGTCGGCCTGCGTCTCGACCCGGCCCGAGGTCCAGCCGGAGTTGGGGTCGGTGCCCGAGTGCAGGGCCTTGAGCACCAGGTGGCCGTTGCCGTCCTGGTAGACGTTGGCCGTGCTGTTGGTCATCGTCTCGATCTCACCGGTGCCGAAGGTCCAGCCCTCGCCGGTGTCGTACCGCCAAGTACCGGTGTCGAGGCCGGTGCCCGCGGGACCGTTGAAGTCGTCGCTCCAGGTGGTGGTGAATCCGGCGGGCGCCGCGGGCACGGCGGACGGGGCGGCCGCCGCCTTCGGCGCCGCCTGCCGCGCCTGGGCCGCGGCGGCGGGGTGGTCGGCACCGGCGGGCTGCGCCGATGCGGCGGGCGACCCGGCGAACGCGACGGCCGCGGTGGCGACCACCGCGAGCAGCCCGCCGGCCAGGCGTCTGCGCCCGCTCGTGCGTCTGAACGACATCCGTACTCCTAGGCCTCGTGGGGGGTGCCGGCAACTGCACCCGGGCGGGCGTCAGTTGCCGTGCACAGGGGAGCTGAGAGCGCTCTCAGGAGAATCGACCCGGCTCGGACCACTGTCAAGAGAACGGGCACGTCCGCTTTCGCCCGCGCGCGGCGGCGCGGCGCACGGGGCCCGCGGGGGAGTGCGTACGGCCAACGGGGAGAGAAGACACGGCAGTCGGGAGCGCCCACGGAAAACGCCGGAGCCGCCCCGGTACGCGCGTACCGGGGCGGCTCCAGTGAGCGGGACGGATCAGACCAGGTCGAACCGGTCGAGCTCCATGACCTTGTGCCAGGCGGCGACGAAGTCCTTCACGAACTTCTCCTTGGCGTCGTCGCTCGCGTAGACCTCCGCGAGGGCGCGCAGCTCGGAGTTGGAGCCGAAGACCAGGTCGGCCCGGCTGCCGGTCCACTTCAGCTCGCCCGTGGACGCGTCGCGGCCCTCGAAGGTGCGCGAATCCTCGGTCGCGGGCGTCCAGTCGACGCCCAGGTCGAGCAGGTTGACGAAGAAGTCGTTGGTGAGCGACTCGGGGGTGTCCGTGAGGACGCCCGTCTTCGACTGCTGGTAGTTGGCGCCCAGCACCCGCAGGCCGCCGACGAGGACCGTCATCTCGGGGGCGCTCAGCTTGAGCAGGTTCGCCCGGTCGATGAGCAGGTACTCGGCGGGGAGGCGGTTGCCCTTGCCGATGTAGTTGCGGAACCCGTCCGAGGTCGGCTCCAGCGCGGCGAACGACTCCGTGTCGGTCTGCTCCTGCGTGGCGTCCGCACGGCCCGGCGTGAAGGGCACCTCGATGTCGAAGCCGGCCTTCTTGGCGGCCTGTTCGACGGCGGCGCCGCCCGCGAGCACGATCAGGTCGGCGAGCGAGACGCGCTTGCCGCCGGTCTGCGCGGAGTTGAACTCCTCCTGGACGGCCTCGAGGCCGCGCAGCACCGTCGGGAGCTGCTCCGGGTTGTTGACCTCCCAGCCGCGCTGCGGTTCGAGGCGGATGCGGGCGCCGTTGGCGCCGCCGCGCTTGTCGCTGCCGCGGAACGACGACGCCGAAGCCCACGCGGTGGACACCAGCTGGGACACCGAAAGGCCCGACGCGAGGATCTTGCTCTTGAGCGAGGCGATGTCCGCGGCGTCGACGAGCTCGTGCGTGACCTCGGGCAGCGGGTCCTGCCACACCAGGGTCTCGCTCGGGACCTCGGGGCCGAGGTAGCGGCCGACCGGGCCCATGTCGCGGTGGGTCAGCTTGAACCAGGCGCGGGCGAACGCGTCGGCGAACTCCTGCGGGTTCTGGTGGAAGCGCCGCGAGATCTGCTCGTACGCCGGGTCGACGCGCAGCGCCAGGTCCGTCGTGAGCATCGAGGGGGCGATCTTCTTCGAGGAGTCGTGGGCGTGCGGGACGGTGCCCTCGCCCGCGCCGTCCTTCGGCTTCCACTGGTTGGCGCCCGCGGGGCTCTTGGTGAGCTCCCACTCGTAGCCGAAGAGGTTGTCGAAGAAGCCGTTGCTCCACTGCGTGGGCGTGGTGGTCCAGGTCACCTCAAGGCCGGAGGTGATGGTGTCGGCGCCCTTGCCGGTGCCGAAGGTGTTGCGCCAGCCGAGGCCCTGCTGCTCAAGCGGCGCGGCCTCCGGGTCGAGGCCGACCGAGTCGGCGGGGCCCGCGCCGTGGGTCTTGCCGAAGGTGTGGCCGCCGGCGATCAGCGCCACGGTCTCCTCGTCGTTCATCGCCATGCGGCGGAACGTCTCGCGGATGTCGCGGGCGGAGGCCAGCGGGTCCGGGTTGCCGTTGGGGCCCTCGGGGTTGACGTAGATGAGGCCCATCTGCACGGCGCCGAGGGGCTCTTCGAGCTCGCGGTCGCCGCTGTAGCGCTCGTCGCCGAGCCAGGTCTTCTCGGGGCCCCAGTAGACGTCGTCCTCGGGCTCCCACACGTCCTCGCGGCCGCCGGCGTAGCCGAAGGTCTCGAAGCCCATGCTCTCCAGGGCCACGTTGCCGGCGAGGATCAGCAGGTCGGCCCAGGAAAGGCTCTGGCCGTACTTCTTCTTCACCGGCCACAGCAGGCGGCGGGCCTTGTCCAGGTTGACGTTGTCCGGCCAGCTGTTGAGGGGCGCGAAGCGCTGCTGGCCCGCACCGGCGCCGCCGCGGCCGTCGCTGATGCGGTACGTGCCGGCGCTGTGCCAGGCCATGCGGATGATGAACGGCCCGTAGTGGCCGAAGTCCGCGGGCCACCAGTCCTGCGATGTCGTCAGGACCTCGGCGATGTCCCGCTTCACGGCGGGCAGGTCGAGGGTCTTGAACGCGGCGGCGTAGTCGAAGTCCTCACCGAGCGGGTTGGCCACTGCGGGGTTCTTGGCGAGGATCTTCAGGTTGAGGCGCTTCGGCCACCAGTCGCGGTTGCCGCCGCCCTGGGTGGGGTGCGGGGCGCGCGTGTGGGCGACCGGGCAGCCGCCGATGCCGTCCGTGCCGTCGGTTTTCGGATCGGTGACGATTGCTTCGTGGTTCTCTGACAGCTCTGACTCAGACATGGGAATCCTTCCGGGCCTGGCGGATCACGGTGCGCGGGGACACGGTGCTCGGGGAGTGCGGGGATGCGGGTGCTCTGGCGGTGGACGGCGGCGGGAGCGCGGGGGCACGGGCCTCTGCGCCTCCCGGTCCCGCTCGCCGTCCCGGCCCTGGCGCCCGCCTCCGCCCCGCGGTGGGGCGAGGGAGGGCCGGGGCCGTCGTACGGGGCCGGGCGGGGTGACGCGCTGCCCGCACGGCAGGTGCCGTACCGCCGCCGCGGGCCCGTGCCGGCCGGCCGGCACAGGGTGCCGCCGTACGGGCGCCGGGCGACGGCACCGTACGGCCGGCGCGCGGCGGGGAGCCGGGCGCGGCCCGGCCGGGCGCGCGCCCCGGCGGCGACGGCTTCGGCGCCGGGACGGTGGCCGTCGTCGGCACGGTGGCCGTCGTCGGCGGCGGGCGGTGCGACGCGCGGGGTGCGGCCATCCGCGGACCGGGCACCGCGCGATTGCTCGGCGGTGATCCCCTCACGTCGCTGTCTCCTGCCGTGCTGAAGTCTTCCTGCCTCTTGGCTCTTGCAGGAACTGATCCTACGATGGACGGAGTCCAAGTCAAGAAGTACACCAAACGCATATCTGATCGGATTCCGGACGTCCGCTGGTAAACTTCGGGTATCCCACGAACCTGAATAGGTGAACCGACATGAGTGACCTGCTGGAGCGGCTGCGCGGGCGCGGCTGGCGGTTGACGTCGCAGCGACGTGTCGTCGCGCAGGTCCTCGACGGCGACCACGTGCACCTGACCGCCGACGAGGTGCACGCGCGTGCGGCGGAGCGGCTCCCCGAGATCTCCCGCGCGACGGTCTACAACACGCTGGGCGAGATGGTCTCCCTCGGCGAGATCATCGAGGTCTCCACCGACGGCCGCGCCAAGCGGTACGACCCCAACGCGCACCACCCGCACCAGCACCTGATCTGCTCCCGCTGCGGCACGGTCCGCGACGTCCACCCCACCGGCAATCCGCTCGCCGACCTGCCGCCCTCCGAGCGCTTCGGCTTCACGGTCGCCGAGGCCGAGGTCACCTACCGCGGGCTGTGCCCGGACTGCGGGTAGGACGGCTCCGCCGCGCCCCCGACCAGCCGTTGTCCGCCCCGCGCGCTCTAGCATGACGGGCGTGGAACTCCGCCAACTGCGGTACTTCGTGACGGTCGCCGAGGAGCTCAACTTCGGCCGGGCCGCCGAGCGGCTGCTGATCGCGGGCCCCTCCCTCTCCCAGCAGATCAAGGCGCTCGAACGCGACCTCGGCGTCCGCCTCTTCGACCGCGACCGCCGCTCCGTGGCCCTCACCGGGACGGGCGCTTCCCTTCTCCCGTACGCGAGGTCCCTGCTGGCGCAGGCCGACGACCTGCGCCACCGCGCCGCCCGGCTCGCCGGCTCCGCACCCGTGCGCCTCGGCCGGGTGAACTGGCTCCCCCCTGACCTGCGCGAGCGCACGGCGGCCGTGGCCCGCCTCCACATCGACACCTGGACCGCGCCCTCGCACACCCAGGCGGCGCGCGTCGCAGACGGCAGCCTCGACCTGGCCGTGTGCCGGGTCGGCACGGAGGACCTCGACCGCTACGGACTCACGGCCCACCTCCTCGGCGCCGACCGCCTCTACGCGGTCGCGCCCGCCGCCGGCTCCCCTCCCGGCCCCGGCGCGGTGCGCACCGCCGACACCGCGGTCCTCGTCGACGACGACACCTCCTGGTCGGCCTGGAACTCCTACGCCAGGCAACTGGCCCGCGACACGGGCGCCCGCGAGGTGCGCGTCCACGACGGCGGCATCACAGGCCCCGCCTTCTTCGACCACGTGCGCCGCTCCCCGCGCCCCCTCGTCAACTCGCCCAAGAGCCAGGACGACCCCCTCCCCCCTGACCTCGTGCGCCGCCCCCTCGTCGCTCCCGAGCCCTACTGGACCTGGTCCCTCGTCCTGCGCCGCAGCGAGCACCGCCCCGCCGTCCTGGCCACCGCCGACACCCTCACCACCACGGCCCGCCCCCCGAACCTCGCCCACCCCGCCGCCTGGCTCCCCCAGGACGACCCGCACCGACGGTGATCGGACGGCGAGGGCGTGTGCCAAGTCTGGTACATGGGTTAGTCTTGGTACATGTCCATGAAGCGCACGAACGTGTATGCCGATCCTGACGATCTTGCGATCATCAAGGACGCGGCGGCCCGGCGTGGGATCAGTGAGGCCGAGATCATCCGCCAGGGCATCCACCTGGCCGCCATGGCCAACCGGGTCTGGGACGAGCCGCTGTTCTCCCGCACCTTCGAGGGGCCTGGCCGTACGCCTTCGAAGGAGGAGGTGCGCGACGCGGTGGCCGACGCCGCCGAGCGGGGGACCCGGCCGGGAACCGACGCGTGATCATCGTCATCGCCGACACCTCGGGCCTGCTGGCCGCGTTGGACGCCGCGCACCCGGATCACCGGGGAGCCAACGAGGCGATCATGTCCGCCGGGCTCCTCGTGATGTCCCCGTTGCTGCTCGCCGAAATCGACCACGTCGCCACCCGGGAGCTGGGCCGTGAGGCGGCGATGAGCGCGGTCGACGACATCAGGCGCTGGATGAGCGTGAGCCGCGTCGTCGTGCCCGAGATCACGGAGTCCCATCTCGCCGCCGCCCAGTCCGTACGGCTCAGGTATGCCGCGCTCGACCTCGACCTGGCCGACGCGGTGAACGTCGCGCTGGCCTCGGAGTACGACACCGACGCGGTCCTCACCCTGGACCGCCGCGACTTCCGGGCCGTGCGCCCACTGGGCCGCCACAAATGCTTCCGCGTCCTGCCCGACGACCTGCCGGTCTGAGATCGCGAGGCGCCGTGGTTCAGGAGCCCTGAACTGCTGCACTGGCCCGCCATTCGAGCGCCTGCGGTACCTCGTTGAACTCGACGACGTGCTCGCCCGCATACCGCTCCAGCGCGTCGCGTACCTCGCTCGGCGTCACGTAGAAGAATTCCTTCCTGCGGTTGACGCGGTTGACGCGGCGCGAGGCGAACTCCTGGTGCAGTCGTGACTCCAGACCGACCGCGTCCTTGCTGAAGATGAAGGCGTGCACGTCGAAGCGGAAGGGGACGGCGGCCCCACTCAGTTCGTAGACGCGCTCAAGGGGCTCAAGTCGCCGAGTCATACCGATTTTCACGATGCTGTCGCCGAAGGCACCCACATTGGAGATCACGTAAACGTAACCGGTTCGCACGTTGGCCGCGCGAGCCTCCACGTCGTTCAGGGCCTCCTCGATGTCGGCGAGTTTCGCCTCCATCTCCCGGACCGCAGCGTGGTCGCCGCGTTCCCTCAGCCGTTCGAGCGCTGACTGGTAGTGCCCCAACTCCTTCTGGAGCTTTTCCCGCTCGCGGTCGAGTTCCCGCTGCGCGGCTGCCTCCTCGCGTTCACGAGCCCGGGCCTCGCGCTGTGCCTCCTTCTCCTCTTCCTTCTTCTGCAGGAAGTCCGCGGTCATTTCCAATTCCCGTACACGGGCGTTGTGGTAGGCGTCCGCAATGCGGATGTGCATGGTGGCGCCGAGCTTGGCGACGGTTTCCCGGCTCTTGTAGAGGCGGTCGACAAGAGAGGTGAGGCGATGGGGGCGCATGCTGCGCACCGCATAGTCTGCCTCGGCGTTGTATGCGCGCAGCATAAGCTTGGAGAAGTCGCGCACCATCTTGCGGCCCTCCCGCACTGAGCCGTTGACCGTCCAGTCCGTGGCCGCGAGTACGGCGCGGTTGGTGCGGGCGAGCTCCTTGATCTCGGCGCGCAGCGAATCCAGGGAACTGCGATAGGCGACGGCATCCTGCAATGGGTGGCGGTAGGCGTAGATGCCCACTTGCTGGAGCATGGCCGTCTCGTCGGTGGTGACGATCTGGGCCCGCAATTGGGTGAGCTTCGTCTCGGCCTTGAAGACCTCGCTACGGTGCCGGTCAGCATCTTTGCGGACGCGTTCGGTCTCTTGCGCCGTTCGCCGGGCGTCGGCTTTGATCTCTTTGACGACCTCGCGGGCTTCCTTGAGGATCGCCTCCGCTTCCTCGGCGGCCTGGATACGGATGCCCTCGGCTGTATCGTGCGTTTGCTGAATCAGTCGAGCCACCTCCAGAGCGTCGGCACCCTGAGTGTTCGAGATCCACGCACGCAACTGCTCGATCTCGGCAGGCCCTTCCCGGCGCAGTCTGCCCAGCAGGCCACCTCGCCGGGCAGGCGGCACGGTGGCGCCGCCTCCCGCGCCGGAAGGCTGCTGCGAGCGCTGATCGCCCGCAATGCCGCCCCAGGCCGTGGTGGTACCGGCTACGGAGTCGTTCGGCACCCACAGCTGCCAGCCGTCAGGCAACGGGGGCCAGGAAGGATCGGGTTCCCAGCCTGCCGGCGGCACCCAGCCGTCCGGTGGCGTCGGCCAGCCAGGCGGCGGGTTGAAGCGATAGCGGTTCATCAAGTCCCCCCAGATGTACGCGTCCGAGCCCTCAGCGCACTGCCTCCACGACCGTCGTCGAGAGGAAGGAGCAACGCTACACTCCGTGCGCTTTCGCATACAGACCGGCGACGACGACTCCGTTCGGCAGACCCGGGGCTGGAGTGATGCAGCAGCGTCCACAGGGCGGACCAAATGCCCCGCGAGCAGATGTCCGTTGGCCTCAGAAGCCGTCGCGGAGCCCGGGTTGTCAGCTGCCGGCACCTGTCAGCTGCCGGCACTCGTCCCGGCCGTCGGTTCCGTGTCCGCGGTGGCATGATCCCGAGGGCACGGCGGCGCGTCGGGCGTGCCGCCCCGGCGCAGGGTGAGCAGGGTGATCTCGCTCGGGGCGAAGACCCGGAAGGGCGGGCCCCAGAAGCCGGTGCCGCGGCTGGTGTAGAGCTGCGTGCGCTCGCCGTGCCGGCTCAGGCCCTGCACCACCGGCTGGTCGATGCGTACGAGGTGGTGGAACGGCCAGATCTGGCCGCCGTGTGTGTGCCCTGAGACCTGCAGGTCGACCCCGGCCGCGGCGGCCTGCCCGATGTACTTGGGCTGGTGGGCGACGAGCAGGACCGGCCGCTCGGGGTCCGCCCCCGCCAGCGCTTGGGCCAGGTTGGCGCGGTGCCCGGCAAGGCCGGAGGACTCCGCGGTCAGGTCGTCGACACCGGCGAGTACGAGCGCGTCACCGCCGCGCTCCACGACGACATGGCGGTTGTGCAGCGGCTCCCAGCCCAGGTCCGCCATGCGGTCGAGCCAGCCCTGCGCCTCCCCGAAGTACTCGTGGTTCCCCGTGACGTAGACCTTCGCGAGCCGCGAGCTGATCGTCCCGAGCGGCGCCGACTGCTCCCGGCGCTGGGCGGGCGTGCCGTCGGCGATGTCGCCCGCGTGGATCACGATGTCGGCGTCGAGCGCGTTGACCGCCTCCGCGATCCGCCGCGACCAGCCGGCCCGGTCGATCGGCCCGAAGTGGGTGTCGGCGAGGACGACGACGCGGGTGCCGTCGAGGCCGCCGCCGAGCCGCGGGACACGGACGTCGAGACGCCGTACCCGGGGCACGCGCATCGCCTCGTGATGCCCCCACGCCAGCAGCCCCGCGCCGACCGCGGCGACGGCCACGGCGACGCCCCGCGCCGTCCCGGTGCCGCCGAGGCCCAGCCCGATCAGCACGAGGTGCGCGAGCCCGCCGAGCACCGACCAGGTGAACAGCACCCAGACCACCCCGAGGGTGCTGTCCGCCCAGCGGGCCGCCCGGTCGGACCGCCCCCGCACATGGCCCGCCGCCACCAGGAAGGGGAAGGCGACCAGCAAGCCGGCGAAGACGACCGTGCCGGCGACGACGACAGGCACCGGCCAGCCCGCCCCGGAACCGAACAGCGTCCACCACGGCAGGACGAACAGCATCGCGAGCACGAGCAGCACCGCGCCCCCGCCCACCCACCGGCGCAGAGCCCGTGCGCGCCGCGGGCCGCCTCCGCCGTTCGGCCCGGCGGCGCTCCCCGACTCCCCGCTGCCGGAACCGGCCTCCGAACTCGCCCCCGACCCCGCCCGGCCGGATTCGCTGTCCGTGTCCATGCCCCTGCCCGTATCCCTGTCCGCCACCGTGCCACCGCCCTCAGGTCCTTGCGTCCCACCGCGGCCCCATCGTCCGCCACTCGTCCCCCACTCAACCACCACCCTCACGCAACTCCCTCACTCTCCCGCGTACTTGTGGCACCTACCGACGACGTGGTGCCCTGGTTGCCCGCAAGCAACCGACGTCAGGAAGGGGAACCACCCCCATGATCAGGCGAGTAGCGGCAGTGGCGGCACTGGTCGCGGCCACACTGGGTGTCACGGCCGGCGCCGCTTCGGCGCACCCGGCGCCGGAGCCGCGCGCGGCGGTGGTCACCCTGACCTACGACGCCAGTCGCGCGCCCCAGTGGGCGGACGCGATCGCGCAGGGCGCGAAGAACTGGAACGCCGCGGACCACAACGTACGCCTCGCGCCCGCGAGTTCGTCCAGTTCGGCCGATTTCGTCTACGTGGCGACCACCGGCTGGCCCCAGACGACGCTCGGCCCGATCGTCCCCGGCGGCAGGACGGGCCAGGTCCAACTGGGCCAGGAAGCGGTCGACGAGGGCTACGACATGACCCGTATCGCGGCCCACGAGACCGGCCACATCCTCGGCCTGCCCGACGACTACACGGGCCCCTGCTCGGAGTTGATGTCGGGCCACGGCCCCGGCACGTCCTGCACCAACGCCAAACCGAACGCGGCCGAGGCCGCCCAGGTCGACCGCAACTACGCCGGCACCACGGCCGCAGCCCCCTCCCTGCCCCGCCGCACCGTCGTCGACGCCCCGCCCGCCCTCGCCCCCTGACGGACGAGACACCGGTGAGAGGACAGGACCTTGGTCGAGGGATCGCAGCTTCTCGGCATCACGGCCGCCACGGCGCTGCTCATCGTCGTCCCCGGGCCGAGTGTCCTGTTCGTCATCGGGCGCGCCCTGTCAGGCGGCTACGGCCGGGCCCTGGCGAGCGTGGCCGGCAACACGCTCGGCTGCGCCGCCGCGGCAACCGCCATCACGCTTGGGCTCGGGCCGTTCATCCAGCGGTCCGACCTGGTGCTCGCGGTCATCCGCTACGCCGGTGCCGCGTATCTCGTCTGGCTCGGGATACGCGGCTGGCGCACCGCGGGAAAGCACCAGGACCCTGCCGCCGAGGCCGCCGAGGCCGCCGAACCTCCTGAAGCCCCTGCAAACGACGTCCCCGGGCCGGCCGTGCGCCGCGCCTTCCTGCCCGGGATCCTCGTCGGCGTCAGCAACCCCAAGGTCTACATCCTCTTCGCCGCGATCCTGCCCCAGTTCGTCGCACCGCACAGTACGACGCCCCTGATCGCGCAGATGCTGATCCTCGCCCTCGTACCCCTGTTGATCGGCCTGCTCTCCGACAGCGCCTGGGCGCTCCTCGCCGGAAGCGCACGATCCTGGTTCCTCGGCTCCCGCGGCCGCCTGCGGACCGTCAACCGCGCCGGAGCCGCCGCGATCGCGGGCCTCGGCGCCACCATCGCCCTGGAGGGACTCCGCCAGAACTGAGCACGAGCCCGGCACGGTGACGCTCGCGGGCGCCGAACTCGGGTGTCGGCCTCATCGGCCTCATCGGCCTCAGGCGAGGAAGCCGCCGTCCACGGCGAGGTGCGCCCCGTTGACGTAGGACGCGTCGTCGGACAGGAGGAAGGCGATCGCGGTGGCGATCTCCTCTCCGGTGCCGACGCGGCGCAGGGGGATGCCGGTGTCGGCGACCGCCCGGGTTCCTTCGGGGTTGGACCGGGTGAGCTCGGTGTCGATGACCCCGGGCTGCAGCTCGTTGATGCGGATGCCCTGCGGCCCGTACTCGATGGCCGCGGAACGGGTGAGGCCGCGCATGCCGTGTTTCGAGGCGGCGTAGTCGCGGGGCTGGTGGCCGCGGTCGGCGAAGACGCTCGACACGTTGACGATCGCGCCGCCGCCCGCGGCGAGGATCGCGGGGACCTCGTACTTCAGGCCGTAGAAGACGCTGGACAGGTCGGTTTCGATGACGCGTCGCCAGTCCTCGACGCTCTCCTCGTGGAGGGGGGTGAAGACGCCGGAGACGCCGGCGTTGTTGACCGCGTAGTGCAGGCTGCCGAACTCCTCGACGGTGCGGGTGACGGCGTGTTCGACGTCCTCGGGCTTGCTGACGTCGGCAGGGACGGCGAGCACGCGTCCGCCGTTGGCGGCGATCTCGGCGGCGACCTCGTCGAGCCTGTTCTCGCGGCGTCCGACGATCGTGACGGCGGCGCCGCGCTCGGCGAGGAGGATCGCGGTGGAGCGGCCCATGCCTGAGCCGGCGCCGGTGACGAGGGCGACCTTGTCGTTGAATCGGGTCATGGTGTGGATTCCTGCCTCAGTTGTCGGACGGGAGGCCGACGGGGTACTCGGCCCCGAAGTCCGTCGAGCCGGAGACGGTCTGCCAGGTGCTCGCCTCGGCGATCTGGGCCTTTGAGTAACGGATGGCCGAGGCGGCGGCGCCTGCGCCGAGTACGAGGTGGCCGGGCAGGTGCTCGCGGGCGGCGACGCGGACGAGGATCTCGGCGGCACGCCGGGGGTCTCCTGCGGTGAAGCTGCCGTTGCCGCGGCGGACGAGGTCGGCGAAGGCGCCGACCGTCTGCCGGTAGTCCTCGGGGATGCCGTGGAGCTCCATCGACGAGCCGGCCCAGTCGGTGGCGAAGCCGCCGGGCTCGACCACGAGGTAGCGGATGCCGAAGGGGGCGGTCTCGGCTGCCAGTGCCCGGGTGAGGCCGTCGACGGCGAACTTCGCCGACTGGTACGCGCCGAGCCCGGGGGTCAGGCCGACGCGGCCGCCGATGGACGAGAACTGGATGACGGTGCCGCCGCCCTGCCTCTTGAGGATCGGCAGAGCCGCCGTCGAGACGTTGTAGACGCCGAAGAAGTTCGTCTCGAACTGGCGCCGGAACTCTTCGGCCGACGTCGTTTCGACCGGGGCGACATTCGCGTAGCCCGCGTTGTTCACGACGACGTCGATGCGGCCGAAGCGAGCGGCGCCCGCCTCCAGCGCATCCGAAGCCGCCGAGGCGTCCGTGACGTCGAGCGCCACGGGAAGGACGCGGTCGCCGTACTTCTCTGCGAGGTCCGCGAGCTGCTCGGGACGGCGGGCGGTCGCGACGACCCGGCCGCCGGCTTCAAGAGCGGCGACCGCCAGTGCGCGGCCGAAGCCGCGGGAGGAGCCGGTGATGAACCATGTCTGTATAGCGCTCATGTAGTTAGTCAAACACGGTTGCACTAATAGTGCAACGCGATTGCGTTAGCTTTTGGCCCGGGAAGTGGTAGCTCGTGACGTGCATGGACGATGCGTCGGCGATCTGAAGGGATGCCATAGTGCAACATGCTTCGTGTTATGGTTCGTCGCCATGACCACGACGGGCTTCGAGCGGGCGCGTAGCGCCGAGGCGAAGAACATGCGCCAGGCGGCGATCCTCGACGCCGCCGCGCGCCTTGCTGCCGAGCGCAGCGTGCGCGAGATCACGCTGACCGAGATCGCGGCGGCGGTCGGGATGCACAAGAGCACGATGACGCGGTACTTCGAGACGCGTGAGGAGATCTTCCTCCGCTTGTCGTCGGCCGCGTGGGAGGACTGGTCGCAGGCGGTGCGGGTGCGGCTCGTCGAGCTCGCCGCGCACGTCGGGACAGCGCCCGCCGGCGAGCGGGCGGCGGCTGTGGCCGACGTGCTCGCGGAGACGCTGGTTGCGCGGCCCCTGTTCTGCGACCTTCTGGCGCAGACGCCGATCAACCTGGAGCGCGGTGTCTCGCTGGAGGCCGTCCGCGGTTACAAGGTCCAGGCGATCGCGGCGTCCCGCTCCGTGGCCGCGGCGGTTTTGGATGTCGTCCCGCTGTCACAGGACGAGGCCGGGAACGTGGTCGCCGCCGCCACCGCGCTCGCGGGCGCGTTCTGGCAGATGGCCGCGCCGGGCACGGAGCTGCGTCGCTTCTACGAGCAGACTCCCGAGCTCGCGCACGCTGTTGTCGATGTCGGCCCCCGGCTCGCCGGCCTCCTCACCGCGACCCTCCGCGGCTACGCGCAGTAGGAACGCGAAGGGGCCGGGGGATCACCCAGCGGGCCCTCTGCGTCAGCGGTGCGGTCGGTCCGACGCCGGCGGCGCGGTCGCTTCGGCCGAACTCGACGGTGCCGAGCCGGAGATGCCGAGCCGGAGCAGCATTCCGAGGACTGTCCTCGCTCCGCGCGTGTCTGCTCCTCTCCTTTGTGTAGCGGATGGACGGCGGCGTGCGAGGGTGCCGCGGCGCCCGCCCGTTCAGTCCTGGTCGGGCAGGAGGTAGTGGACGTAGTCGGGCAGTCCGCGCAGTGCGGAGCCGCCGTCGACGAGGAGGTTGACGCCGGTGATCCAGCCGGCGTAGTCGCTGGCGAGGAAGACGACCGCCTTGGCGATGTCGGCGGGCTCGCCGTAGCGGTCTATCGAGAAGGAGCGGTGCCAGGCCGCCTCGAACTCCGGGGTGACGACGCCTTCGCCGATCGGGGTGGCGACCGCTCCCGGGGAGACCGTGTTGACGCGGATGCCGTACCGGCCGGCCTCCAGGGCGGCGACCTCGGTGAACTTCGCGACGCCTGCCTTGGCTGCGGTGTAGTGCGCGTTGCCGCGGGTGGCGCCGAAGGTCTCGACGGAGCCGGTGTTGACGATGGCGCCCTTGGTGCCGCTCGCCTTCATGCGGGCGATGGCCTCCTTCGTGGAGAGGAAGGTGCCCTTCAGATGCGTGTCCACCACCGAGTCCCAGTCGCTCTCCGGCAGTTCGGTGATCGTGTCGAGGGTGCTGTTGCCGGCGTTGTTGACGACGATCGCGACGGGGCCGAGCTCGCCCTCCGCAGTGTCGTAGGCGCGGCGGATGTCCTCGGCGATGCCCGTGTCGGCGGCGACGCCGATGGCGCGGCGTCCCGGGTGGGCGGCGGTGAGGGCTGCGGCCGCGGCGGTGATCTCGTCCTGCTTGCGGGAGGTGATCACGACATCGGCGCCGTGGGCCATGAGGTGGTCGGCTTCGGCGTAGCCGATGCCCTTCGACCCGCCCGTGACGAGGGCGGTGGTTCCGACGAGTTCCATGAGCGTGCTTCTTTCCGGACCGGATGCGGGGCGGGCGCCCGCGGGTGAGGTGGGAGCGCGGCGGGCGCCCCGCGGGTGAGGTGGGAGTGCCCGGCCTCCGCCGGGCGGCAAGGGGAGGAGCCGGGGCGCGGAGGCCGGGCGAGGAGGGGAGCGGTACGGGTCAGTTCTCGTCGAAGGCGACGGACTCGCTCAGCTCGCGGTTGCGGGCGTCGGAGTCGGCGAGGGCCCGGGCCGCCTGGCCGGCGTACTGCACGGCGTCGGAGCCGACGAGGAGACGCACCGGCGGCTCGGGCAGTTCGAGGACGCGCTGGATGAGCTGTCCGACCTTGGCCGGGTCGGTGGGCTCGGTGCCCGTGGCCTTGCGGATCATGTCCGCGAAGACGCCGACCGTCTGCCGGTAGGGCTCGCTCACCGGCGGGATCTTCATCGAGGGGCCGGCCCAGTCGGTGCGCATGCCGCCCGGCTCGAGGACGGTCACCTTGATGCCGAGCGGCCCCACTTCCTGCGCGAGCACTTCGGAGAAGCCCGCGACTGCCCACTTGGCGGACTGGTAGGCCGCAAGGCCAGGCGAGCCGATGCGGCCGCCGAGCGAGGAGACCTGGAAGATGTGGCCTGAGCCCTGCTCGCGCAGGATCGGCAGCACGGCCTTCGTGACGTACACGGTGCCGAGGAAGACCGTGTCGATCTGGGCGGTGAAGTCCTCGATCGTCACGTCTTCGACCGCGGCGGTGTCGGCGTAGCCGGCGTTGTTGACCACCACGTCGATGCGGCCGAAGCGCTCGACGGCGGCCGCGACGGCGGTGGCGGCCGCGGCGGAGTCGGCGACATCCAGGGCCACGGGGTAGACGTTCTCGCCGTACTTCTCGACCAGGCCGCCCAGCTGCTCGGGGCGGCGTGCGGTCGCGACCACCTGGGCGCCCGAGCTCAGCGCCGTCTCGGCGATCGCGCGGCCGAGGCCGCGGGAGCTGCCTGTGATGAACCAGACCTTCGACATGCCGTCTGTCCTCTCGCTACTTATTGAACAGTCATTCAAGAGGAGAAGCTAGGCCTGTCGCCGCAAGTTGTCAAATGACCGTTCAATAAATATGATGAGGGTCATGGCTATCCGCGACCCCGAGAGCAAGAAGCGCAGCCTGCTGGACGCCGCGCTGAGCGAGTTCGCCGCGAACGGCCTCGTCGGCACCCGTGCCGACGCCATCGCCGCGCGCGCCGGCTGCAGCACCGGGCTCGTCTACACCTACTTCGGCAGCAAGGAGGGCCTTTTCGACGCCGTCCTCGACGACATCACCGAGCGCACCGTCGAGTTGATGCCGATCACCGCGGACGACCTGCCCGGCTACGCCGTCCGGCTCTACGAAGCCGGCACCGCGTCCCCTGAAGTCGACCGCTTCGTCGCCTGGTACGAACTCGAACGGGACGGTGACCGCGAGGGCCGGGAGTCGGTGGCCGACGCGATGCGCGAGAAGATCGCGGAGGTCGCTGCCGCACAGCAGGCCGGCCGGGTCTCCGCCCGGCTCGGCGCGGCCGAGCTCGTGCTCGCCGTTCAGACCATCGCGCGCATGTGGGCCACCCCGCCAAGCGATGTCGTCGCCGCCGCCGGAGTCAGCGAGGCGGCGCGACGCGAGGCCGTCCGCACAGCCGTGGAAACCCTGACCGCGCCGTAGCCACCGCCCCGCGTCGAGCCGCTGCCTGACCCTGTGCCCGCGCCGCGTGCTGGGGCCGCAGAGATGTTCGGCTGGAACTGAGAGATCGTGTCAGTTGGTGAGGCTGCGGTGGTTGGTGATGAGGCTGGCGGCGGTGGCGGCCGGGATGTGCTCGGGTTTGCGTGCGCGGCGGCGGTGCGGACGAGGGCGGCCGGCGGGCCGGGCCATGGTGCGTTCGACGAACAGGAGTGACGGCCCAGGCGGGCGGCCGGACCCGGCCAACTGCAACCCTCAACGTCGTTGGCCCCCGCAGCGAGCTGCGGGGGCCAACGACGTATGCCCGGTGAGAGCATGAGCGGAGGATACGAGATTCGAACTCGTGAGGGGTTG
>NZ_JBEYWC010000029.1:0-95195 GCF_040704505.1 Streptomyces sp. NPDC047002 | reverse complement strand
GCCGCGCCCCTGCGAGGGGGCGCGGCGCCGGTGGGAGGCGTTGTGCGCGGGAGGCTCAGACGGCCAGGCCGTCTGCCATCTCGTCGCTCAGCGTGGACTCCGTGCCCGGGATGCCCAGGTCCTGCGCGCGCTTGTCCGCCATGGCGAGCAGCCGGCGGATGCGGCCGGCCACCGCGTCCTTGGTGAGCGGCGGGTCGGCGAGCGCGCCCAACTCCTCGAGAGACGCCTGCTTGTGGTCCATCCGCAGCCGCCCGGCAGCGGCGAGGTGCTCGGGCACCTCCTCGCCGAGGATCTCCAGCGCCCGCTGCACCCGCGCACCGGCCGCGACGGCCGCCCGCGCCGAGCGGCGGAGGTTGGCGTCGTCGAAGTTGGCGAGGCGGTTGGCCGTGGCGCGCACCTCGCGACGCATCCGGCGCTCCTCCCACGCGAGCACCGACTCGTGCGCCCCGAGGCGCGTCAGCAGCGCGCCGATCGCGTCCCCGTCCCGTACGACGACCCGGTCGACGCCGCGCACCTCGCGGGCCTTCGCCGGGATCTGGAGCCGGCGCGCCGCGCCGACCAGGGCGAGGGCGGCCTCGGGTCCTGGGCAGGTCACCTCGAGGGAGGACGACCTGCCGGGCTCGGTGAGCGAGCCGTGCGCGAGGAACGCGCCGCGCCAGGCGGCCTCGGCGTCGCAGGTCGCCCCCGAGACGACCTGCGGCGGCAGGCCCCTGATGGGCCGGCCTCTGCCGTCCACGAGACCGGTCTGCCGGGCCAGCTGGTCGCCGCCCGTGATCACCCGTACGACGTACCGGCTGCCGCGCCGCAGCCCGCCGGGCGCCATCACGACCAGTTCGGAGTTGTGCCCGAAGATCTCCAGGATGTCCTTGCGCAGGCGCCGCGCCGCGATGCTGGTGTCGAGCTCCGCCTCGATCACGATGCGGCCGCTGACCAGGTGCAGACCGCCCGCGAACCGGAGGATCGCCGACACCTCGGCCTTCCTGCAGCACGTCCGGGTGACGGGGAGCCGGGCGATCTCGTCCTTCACCGCTGGCGTCATCGCCATGGGCCGATCCTTCCATGCATGCGAAAAATTCGGTCGTACGCGGCGGCCAGCAGCTCCGGGTCATGCTTCGCGGAGCTGTCGCGCGCGGCCACCGGGGCCAGCTCGACGGCGGCACCGAAGCGTTTCGCTGCATCGGCGAGGGAGTCACTGTCGGGCACGGCTGCCCTGTCGGCCAGCACCACGTCCAGGGCGAGTTTAGGGGCGTGTCGCGCCAAAACCTCCAAATGACGCTGCGGTGAGAACCCCTCCGTTTCGCCCGGCTGGGGGGCGAGATTGAGCGAGAGGACACGCCGCGCCCTGGTCTCCACCAGGGCCGTCAGCAGTTCGGGGACGAGGAGGTGGGGTATCACCGAGGAGAACCAGGAACCGGGTCCGAGAACCACCCAGTCGGCGTCCATCACCGCCTGGACGGCCTCCGGCACGGCGGGCGGATCGGCGGGCACCAGGTGGACCGACTGGACCTCGCCGCGGGTGAGCGCGACCGTCGCCTGGCCGCGCACGGTCTCGACCTCGTCGGGCCGCGCCGGGTCGTGGCCGCGCACCAGGGCCTGGAGTTCGAGCGGCACCGCGGACATCGGCAGCACCCTGCCGTGCGCGCCCAGGAGCCTGCCGACCAGGTCGAGGGCCTTGACGTGGTCGCCGAGCTGCTCCCACAGGGCCACGATCAGAAGGTTGCCCACGGCGTGGTCGTGCAGGTCGCCCTGGGACTCGAAGCGGTGCTGGATGACGTGCGACCAGGTCTGGCCCCACTCGTCGTCGCCGCACAGCGCGGCGAGCGCCTTGCGCAGGTCGCCCGGGGGCAGCACGCCGAGCTCCTCGCGCAGGCGGCCGCTGGAGCCGCCGTCGTCCGCGACGGTGACGACGGCGGTCAGGTCGCCCGTGATGCGGCGCAGGGACGTGAGCGAGGCGGACAGGCCGTGGCCGCCGCCGAGCGCGACGACCTTGGGCTGCGCGCCGCGCCCGCGCGTCGACAGGGCGGGTGTGCCGGTGCGCAGCCTGCGGAGCCTGAACGTACGGCCGGTCACTCGCGCCCCAGGTCGCGGTGGACGGTGACCGTCTCGATGCCCGCGTCGGCGAGGCGCGCGGCGAGCCGCTCGGACATGGCGACGGAGCGGTGCTTGCCGCCCGTGCAGCCGATGGCGATGGTCACGTACCGCTTGCCCTCGCGGCGGTAGCCGGAGGCGACCAGTTCGAGGAGCTCGGTGTAGCGGTCGAGGAACTCCTTGGCGCCCGGCTGGTTGAAGACGTAGCCGGCGACCTCCTCGTTGAGCCCGGTGTAGGGGCGCAGCTCGGGCACCCAGTGCGGGTTGGGCAGGAAGCGGCAGTCGGCGACCAGGTCGGCGTCGACGGGCAGGCCGTACTTGTAGCCGAACGACATGACCGTGGCCCGCAGCTCCGGCTCCTCCTCGCCCGCGAACCCGGCGTCGAGCTTGGCGCGCAGCTCGTGCACGTTGAGGCTGGAGGTGTCGATCACCAGGTCCGCGTCGCCGCGCAGCTCCCGCAGCAGGTCCCGCTCGGCGACGATGCCGTCGAGGGTCCTGCCGTCGCCCTGGAGCGGGTGCGGGCGCCGCACCGACTCGAAACGGCGCACCAGCGCGTCGTCGGACGACTCTAGGAAGACGATCCTGCGCGTGACGCCCTTGGCCTCCAGGTCGGCGAGCGACTCGCGGAGGTTGTCGAAGAAGCGCCGGCCGCGCACGTCGACCACGACGGCGATCCGCGCCACGTTCCCCTGGGAGCGCGCGCCGAGCTCGACCATGGTCGGGATGAGCGCGGGCGGGAGGTTGTCCACGACGAACCAGCCGAGGTCTTCGAGGCACTTGGCCGCGGTGCTGCGGCCGGCCCCCGACATGCCGGAGATGATCACCAGCTCGGGGATGCCAGGCTCGTGTCCCGTCTCCTCCTGGCCCGCGCCTTCGGCGCCCGCGCCGCCCTTGTGCGGGCCGCCGCCGTGGGCCGTGGGCCCCGCTCCGTCGTGCTGGTGCTCGCTGTGCCGGTCGTCCCGGTCGCCGTCAGTCATGCCCGCCGTCCCCGCTGTCCCCGTCGTCTTCCACGATCTCTCCTGTGGCCGTGTTCACGGCCGGTGCGGCCGGGGCCGCCTTCGCGAGGGCCACCACCACGGACTCGGCGGTCTTGCGGCCGAAGCCGGGCACCTCGCAGATCTGCTCGATTGTGGCCTGCCGCAGCCGCTTCACCGAGCCGAAATGCCTGACGAGTATCTGCTTCCTCGCCTCGCCGAGGCCGGGGACGTCGTCGAGCGGGCCCGACCTGATGCGCTTGGCCCGCTTCTGCCGCTGGTAGGTGATGGCGAAGCGGTGCGCCTCGTCGCGGACCCGCTGGAGCAGGTAGAGGCCCTCGCTCGAGCGCGGCAGGACCACCGGGTCGTCGTCCCCCGGCACCCAGACCTCTTCGAGGCGCTTGGCGAGGCCGCACACGGCCACGTCGTCGACACCCAGCTCGTCGAGGGCCCGCTCGGCCGCGGCGACCTGCGGCTGCCCGCCGTCGACGACGAGCAGCTGCGGCGGGTAGGCGAACCGCTTCGGCCTGCCGTCGTCGTCCTTGAGGTCCTGGAGGCCTTGGAGATCCTGGTCCTTGAGGCTCTGGTCCTTGAGGCTCTGGTCCTGGAGGCCCTGGTCCTTGAGGCCCTGCACCCCGGCGAGCGCGTCGCCCGCGCCCGGGGAGGCTCCGGGCGCGGGGGACGCGCCGCCCCCGCGTACGGGCTCCATGGTCCTCGCGGCCTCCGCGCGGACCATCACGCGGGCCGGGGCGGGGGCCGCTGCCCCGCCGGGCTCCGGCGCCTCGTCGCGGCCCTCCGGCCACTCCCCCGTGCGCTCCTTCTCCTGGAGGTAGCGGCGGAAGCGGCGGGTGATGACCTCGTGCATGGACCGGACGTCGTCCTGCCCGGCGAAGCCCTTGATCTGGAACCTGCGGTACTCGCTCTTGCGGGCGAGTCCGTCCTCAAAGACGACCATCGACGCCACCACGTCGTCGCCCTGGAAGTGCGAGATGTCGAAGCACTCGATGCGCAGCGGCGCGCTGTCCAGGCCGAGCGCGGCCGCGATCTCCTCCAGGGCGCGCGAGCGGGTGGTCAGGTCGCTCGCCCGCTTGGTCTTGTGCAGGGCGAGCGCCTGCTGCGCGTTGCGCGCGACCGTGGCCATCAGGTCCTTCTTGTCGCCGCGCTGCGGGATGCGCAGGGAGACCTGGGAGCCGCGCCGGTCGCCCAGCCACTGGGAGACGGCGGCGGTGGCGGCCTCGTCGTCGCCGGGCAGCGCGGGGACGAGCACCTCCTTGGGGACGGCGTCGCCGCTCTCCTCCCCGTAGAGCTGCTGGAGCGCGTGCTCGACCAGCTCGCCTGTGCCGACGGCCTCGACCTTGTCCGTGACCCAGCCGCGCTGGCCGCGCACGCGGCCGCCGCGGACGTGGAAGATCTGCACGGCCGCCTCGAGTTCGTCCTCGGCGACGGCGATGAGGTCGGCGTCGGTGGCGTCGGCGAGCACCACCGCGTTCTTCTCCATGGCGCGCCGCAGCGCCCCTATGTCGTCGCGCAGGCGCGCCGCCCTCTCGTACTCCATCTCGTCGGCGGCCTCGGCCATCTGCCGCTCCAGGCGGCGCAGGTAGGCGCCGGTGCGGCCGGCCATGAAGTCGCAGAACTCCTCGGCCAGTTCGCGGTGGTCCGCCGGCTCGATCCGGCCGACGCAGGGCGCGGAGCACTTGTCGATGTAGCCGAGGAGGCAGGGGCGGCCCGTGCGCTCGGCGTTCTTGAACACCCCTGCGGAGCAGGTACGCACCGGGAACACCCGGAGCATCAGGTCGACCGTCTCACGGATGGCCCAGGCGTGGCCGTACGGGCCGAAGTAGCGCACGCCCTTGCGCTTGGCGCCACGCATCACCTGCACACGGGGGAACTTCTCGTTCAGCGTGACGGCGAGGTACGGATAGCTCTTGTCGTCGCGGTACTTGACGTTGAACCGCGGGTCGAACTCCTTGATCCAGGAGTACTCCAGCTGGAGCGCCTCGACCTCGGTGGACACGACCGTCCACTCCACGGACGACGCGGTGGTGACCATCGTGCGCGTGCGCGGGTGGAGCCCGGAGAGGTCCTGGAAGTAGTTGGCGAGGCGCTGGCGCAGGCTCTTGGCCTTGCCGACGTAGATCACCCGGCGGTGCTCGTCACGGAACTTGTAGACCCCCGGCGAGTCGGGGATCTCTCCCGGCTTGGGGCGGTAGCTGGAGGGGTCGGCCATACGGCCACCCTACTGGCGGGGACGGACAGTCAGGCGGACGGTGCCGCGGCAGCTCAGGCTCCGCCCGACCCCTTCGCGCCCTTGCCGTCGGGGCCCGCGACGAGCCTGCCGCCCTCGGCCCTGACCGGCACGGGCGGCAGCGGCGCCCGGGCGGGGCCCTGCACGACCTTGCCGGTGGTGACGTCGAACCTGCTGCCGTGGCAGGGGCACTCGCCGGTCGTGCGCACCACCTTCGTCAGGACGCACCCCTGGTGGGTGCAGACCGCGCTGAACGCCGTGTAGGCGTCCTCGGCCGGGCGGTACACGACGACCCGGTCGTCGCGGTAGAGCCGGGCACCGCCGACGGGCACGGCGTCGGGCGAGCCGAGGTCGACAGGGGCCGTGGGGGTGGGGCTCGCCGCGGCCTTGCCGCCGGGCCCGCAGGCGGCCGCGCCGAGCGCGGTGGCGCCTGCGGCCGCCGCGCCCTTGAGCACGGCGCGGCGGCGGGCGGTACGGGCGGGCAGGCCGGGCATGGGGGCGCTCCAGGCGGGGTGCGGATCGGGTGCGGCACGGTGGCCGCGGGGAACGCCGGCGACGATACCGGGACGGATCAGGCGCCCCTGCACCGGCCCCGCCCGCTCTGCACCGGCCGGGTCACCAGCCGCGCTCGCGCCACTGTGCGAGGTGGGGCCGCTCGGCGCCGAGCGTGGTGTCGGCGCCGTGGCCCGGGTAGACCCAGGTCTCGTCCGGCAGCGGGGCGAACAGCTTGGTCTCGACGTCGTGCAGGAGGCTCGCGAACGCCTCGGGGTCCTGGTGGGTGTTGCCGACGCCGCCGGGGAAGAGGCAGTCGCCGGTGAACACGTGCGGGTGGCCGTGCGGGTCGTCGTAGACGAGCGCGATGGAGCCCGGCGTGTGGCCGACGAGGTGGCGCGCGGTGAGGGAGATCTCACCGAAGGAGAGGGTGTCGCCGTCGTCGACCGGCACGTCGGTGGCGACGGGGATGCCCTCGGTGTCGTACCGTCCGGCGTACGTGCGCGCCGCGGTGGCCTCGACGACCTCGGCGAGCGCCCCCCAGTGGTCGGCGTGGCGGTGCGTGGTGACGACGGCGGAGACGCCGTCCTCCCCGATGAGGCCGACGAGGGTGGCGGACTCGGCCGCCGCGTCGATGAGCAGCTGGGTGCCGGTGGCGCGGCAGCGCAGCAGGTAGGCGTTGTTGTCCATGGGCCCGACCGCGACCTTCGAGATCATGAGGTCGGGCAGTTCGTGCACGTCGGCAGGGCCGCCGACCCGCACCGCTCCGCTGTAGGTCATGGGTTCACTGTACGGGGGGCGTGACGGAGACCACTCGATCGGGTGAAGAGGTCGGAAGCCCGCCTTAAATCGAATGCGCGTGCTATAGGCTCGGCTACGGCACCGGAAGAGGCATCCTGGTAGACGCACCTCGTGCACAGCCGCGCGGATGCCCCCTTGCCGGCGCCCCTACCGGTGCGCCTGCGGGCGGCGGCGTCCGCGCGGGCCGCGGCACCCCGTGCGCCCGCAGACACCCGTACAGCAGTCAGCCGTACAGCAGTCAGCAGTCCATCGCTCTGGCGACCCCCGGCACTCAGGCGAGGGGGCTCCGCCCCTGCATCCCCCAACGAAAGGTGCGGACCGGCGTGGCCGACCGTCTCATCGTCCGTGGCGCTCGCGAGCACAATCTCCGCAATGTCTCGCTGGACCTGCCCCGCGATTCGCTCATCGTCTTCACCGGCCTGTCCGGTTCCGGCAAGTCCTCGCTCGCGTTCGACACGATCTTCGCGGAGGGCCAGCGCCGCTACGTGGAGTCGCTGTCCTCGTACGCACGGCAGTTCCTCGGCCAGATGGACAAGCCGGACGTCGACTTCATCGAGGGCCTCTCCCCTGCCGTCTCCATCGACCAGAAGTCGACCTCGCGCAACCCGCGCTCCACGGTCGGCACGATCACCGAGGTCTACGACTACCTCAGGCTGCTGTTCGCCAGGATCGGCAAGCCGCACTGCCCGGAGTGCGGCCGCCCGATCACCCGCCAGTCGCCGCAGGCGATCGTGGACCGGGTGCTCGAACTGCCCGAGGGCAGCAGGTTCCAGGTCCTCTCGCCGCTGGTGCGCGAGCGCAAGGGCGAGTTCGTCGACCTGTTCTCGGACCTCCAGACCAAGGGCTACAGCAGGGCCAGGGTCGACGGCGCGACGATCCAGCTGACCGACCCGCCGAAGCTGAAGAAGCAGGAGAAGCACACGATCGAGGTGGTCGTCGACCGCCTCACGGTCAAGGACTCGGCCAAGCGCAGGCTCACCGACTCGGTGGAGACCGCGCTCGGGCTGTCCGGCGGCATGGTCGTGCTGGACTTCGTCGACCTGGCCGAGGACGACCCCGAGCGCGAGCGCATGTACTCGGAGCACCTGTACTGCCCGTACGACGACCTGTCGTTCGAGGAGCTCGAGCCGCGCTCCTTCTCGTTCAACTCCCCCTTCGGCGCCTGCCCCGACTGCACCGGCATCGGCACGCGGATGGAGGTGGACGCCGAGCTGATCGTCCCCGACGAGGAGAAGTCGCTCGACGAGGGCGCCATCCACCCCTGGTCGCACGGGCACACCAGGGAGTACTTCGGCCGCATGATCGGCGGGCTCGCCGACGCGCTCGGGTTCCGTACGGACATCCCCTGGGCCGGGCTGCCGCAGCGCGCGAAGAAGGCCCTGCTGTACGGGCACAAGACGCAGGTCGAGGTCCGCTACCGCAACCGCTACGGGCGCGAGCGCGCCTATGTGACGCCGTCGTTCGAGGGCGCGGTGTCGTTCGTGAAGCGGCGGCACCAGGAGGCGGAGAGCGACTCGAGCAGGGAGCGCTTCGAGGGGTACATGCGCGAGGTGCCCTGCCCCACCTGCGAGGGCACGCGCCTCAAGCCGATCGTGCTCGCCGTGACGGTGATGGGGAAGTCCATCGCCGAGGTCTCCGCGCTGTCGATCAGCGACTGCGCCGACTTCCTCGCGCAGCTCACGCTGAACGCACGCGACAAGAAGATCGCCGAGCGGGTGCTCAAGGAGGTCAACGAGCGGCTGCGGTTCCTGGTCGACGTCGGCCTCGACTACCTCTCGCTGAACCGTGCGGCGGGCACGCTCTCCGGCGGCGAGGCGCAGCGCATCAGGCTCGCCACGCAGATCGGCTCGGGCCTCGTCGGCGTGCTGTACGTGCTGGACGAGCCGTCCATCGGCCTGCACCAGCGCGACAACCACCGGCTGATCGAGACGCTGGTGCGGCTGCGGGACATGGGCAACACCCTGATCGTGGTGGAGCACGACGAGGACACGATCAAGGTCGCCGACTGGATCGTGGACATCGGCCCCGGCGCGGGCGAGCACGGCGGCAAGGTCGTGCACTCGGGCCCGTTGAAGGAGCTGCTGGCCAACGACGAGTCGATGACCGGCCAGTACCTGGTGGGCAAGCGGTCCATCCCGACGCCCGACGTGCGCAGGCCCGTCGACCCGGCGCGCCGGCTCACGGTGCACGGGGCGCGCGAGAACAACCTGCGGGACATCGACGTGTCGTTCCCCCTCGGGGTGCTCACGGCCGTCACCGGCGTGTCGGGCTCGGGCAAGTCGACCCTGGTCAACGACATCCTCTACACGCACCTCGCGCGCGAGCTGAACGGCGCGAAGACGGTGCCTGGGCGGCACACCAGGGTCGCGGGCGACGATCTGGTGGACAAGGTCGTGCACGTCGACCAGTCCCCCATCGGCCGCACCCCGCGCTCCAACCCGGCGACGTACACGGGCGTCTTCGACCATGTGCGCAAGCTGTTCGCCGAGACGACCGAGGCGAAGGTGCGCGGCTACCTCCAGGGCCGGTTCTCGTTCAACGTGAAGGGCGGCCGCTGCGAGAACTGCTCAGGCGACGGCACGATCAAGATCGAGATGAACTTCCTGCCGGACGTGTACGTGCCCTGCGAGGTCTGCCACGGCGCCCGGTACAACCGGGAGACGCTAGAGGTCCACTACAAGGGCAAGAACATCGCCGAGGTGCTGGACATGCCGATCGAGGAGGCGCTGGACTTCTTCGAGGCCGTCCCGACCATCTCCCGCCACCTCAGGACGCTCCATGAGGTCGGCCTCGGGTACGTGCGGCTCGGCCAGCCCGCGCCGACCCTCTCCGGCGGCGAGGCGCAGCGCGTCAAGCTCTCCAGCGAGCTCCAGAAGCGCTCCACGGGGCGCACGGTCTACGTGCTGGACGAGCCCACCACGGGCCTGCACTTCGAGGACATCAGCAAGCTGATCAAGGTGCTGTCCGGGCTGGTCGACAAGGGCAACTCGGTGGTCGTGATCGAGCACAACCTGGACGTCATCAAGACGGCGGACTGGGTGGTCGACATGGGCCCCGAGGGGGGCAACGGGGGCGGCCTGGTGGTCGCCGAGGGCACGCCTGAGCAGGTGGCGGGCGTCGCCACCAGCCACACCGGCAAGTTCCTCCGGGACATCCTGGACACGGAGCGGGTCAGTGAGGCGACGTCGTCCACCGGCAGGCGGACCCGCGCGACGAAGGCCACGGCGGCGCGCAAGACGGCCGCGGGCTCGGCGGCGACCGCCAAGAAGACGGCCGCCGCGGCCAAGAAGACCGCGGCGAAGGCCGTGCAGGCGAAGAAGACGCCCGCCGCCCGCAAGCCGCGGGCGAAGTGAGGCCCGGCGGGGCGTGACGGCGCGCCCCGCCGCCTGCACCCCGCCACCGTGCGCGCGGCGCCGACCCCGTCGCCGTGCGCACGCCGCCACCGGCCGTGCTCCCCGGAGCACGGCCGTTCGCGTACGGGCCGCAGCAGCGACACGGGACCGTCAGCGGCCCCTGCGCATCCGCTGCCCGACCTCGCCGTCGTCGGTCTCCCACCAGGGCCGCACCCGCTCGGGTTCCGCGGCCGCGGCCGCGGCCGCCGGCGCCCCGGCCGCGGCGACGGCGGGCGCGGGGGTGGCCGGAGTCAGCTCCGCGTCGAGCCGGGCGTCGAGCTCGGCCGTCCTCGCGCGCTCGGCGTGCCACCACTGGAAGAACACCGCGATGAGGAACGGCAGCGCGACGAGTTCCGCGAGGGTCAGCATCAGGCCGCCGCCGAGCATCTGGTCGAACTGGAGCGTGGGCCCCCAGGTGCGCGGGTGCGCCGCGTACCAGTGGCCCGCGATCAGGGTGCCGCTGGTCATCACGACGATGCCGGGGATCGAGTCGAAGAGGCCGTCGAAGAAGACCAGGGCGGCCCTGATCGGGTGGGTGCACCAGCGCGGCAGCAGTTCCTGCCCGGTCAGCATCGGCAGCACGAACAGGGATCCGGTGAGCAGCAGTTGCGCGTGCATCAGCTGCCGCACCAGGTCGTTGTCGAGGGCCGTGGGGAAGTACGGCGTGAAGTAGATCGTCAGCTCGGACACGAGCACGAACACCGAGCTGACCAGCGGGAAGGTGAGCAGCCGCACCGGCCGTGAGGTCATCGCGCGGTGCAGCCGGCCGTCCGGCGCCGCGAGGCCGAGCGGGTCGCCGAGGGCGAGGCCGAGCGGCGCGAGCAGGTCGAGCAGGATGTTCTGCACGGCGGCGGGCCAGAACAGCACGCGGTCGTAGACGGCGAGCGAGGACATGGTGGCGACGACGATCATGCCGAGGCCGAGCACCGCGAACGACGCGGTCCGCAGGGCGGACCAGCGTCCGCCCGCGCGGACGCGCCGCACCACCCCGTACGCGTAGAGGCCGCCGAGCAGGACCACGGCGACGAGGGCCGCCGGGTCGAGCGTCCAGGACGTGAAGCCCCGGCCCAACGTGAGTTCCGGCAGCACGCCGCACCTTCCTTCGCGTACCGGCCACGCC
The DNA here is from genome assembly GCF_040704505.1 of Streptomyces sp. NPDC047002. NCBI lineage: Bacteria > Bacillati > Actinomycetota > Actinomycetes > Kitasatosporales > Streptomycetaceae > Streptomyces > Streptomyces sp. NPDC047002. The sequence continues at coordinate 84,083 of NZ_JBEYWC010000029.1, read as the reverse complement.
CGCGGGACCGCGGCCCGCGTGGCGTGCCGGGTCCCGGGCCGCCTCCGGCCGTCCGTTTACCGCCCACCACGCTAGACCGCGGTGTCAGCCGAACGGACGTCGGGTCGGCGGCGGCCCGTACGCACGGCAAGGGCCCCCGCCGGCGTCCGGGGCGGGACACCGTGCGGGGGCCGGGTCCGTCGCCCTCGGCCACCGACCAGTCGAGGGCGACGGACGTCTCAGACGTCCACGCTGTCGTTCTCCTTGCGGCCGGCGGCTTCGCCGCGGCCGTCGGGGTGCGCGGACGGGTCCGTGGGGCGGGCCGCCGCCTGCCGCCGGGTGGCGAGCAGGCTGGTGGCCGTCGTGACGAGCAGCACGCCGCCGATCACCGAGAGGGAGACGGCGATGCTGATCTCCGGGACGTGCACCCCGAGTTCGTGCAGGGCGTGCAGCACGAGCTTCACGCCGATGAAGCCGAGGATCACCGAGAGGCCGTAGCTGAGGTGGACGAGCTTCTTCATCAGCCCGCCGATCAGGAAGTACAGCTGCCGCAGGCCCATCAGCGCGAACGCGTTGGCCGTGAAGACGATGTACGGGTCCTGGGTCAGGCCGAAGATGGCGGGGATCGAGTCGAGCGCGAACATCACGTCCGTGGTGCCGATGGCGAGCATGACGACCATCAGCGGGGTGAGGACGCGCTTGCCGTTCCTGCGGATGAACAGCTTGGTGTCGTGGTAGCGGTCGGCGACGCCGAAGCGGCGCTCGATGGACTTGAGGAGGCGGTTCTCCTCCCACTCTGCTTCCTCGTCGTGCCCGCCGCGCGCCTCCTGGATCAGCTTCCAGGCGGTGTAGATGAGGAAGGCGCCGAACAGGAAGAACACCCACGAGAAGCTGGCGAGGACCGCGGCGCCCGCCGCGATGAACCCCGCGCGCAGCACCAGTGCGATCAGCACGCCGAACAGCAGCACGCGCTGCTGGAGCCGGAGCGGGACGGCGAACTTCGCCATGATGACGATGAAGACGAAGAGGTTGTCGACGCTGAGCGACTTCTCCGTGACGTATCCGGCGAAGAACTCGCCGCCCGCCTTCGCCCCGCCGAACGCCAGCAGGCCGAGTCCGAACAGCGCCGCGAGGACGACCCAGACGGCCGTCCAGACCCCGGCTTCCCTCACCGACACCTCATGGGGCTTGCGCCCGATGAAGAAGTCGATCGCGATCAGGGCCGTCAGACCGAGCACGGTCAGCAGCCACACGGTCAACGAGATGTCCATCGTGCCTCCGGCGTCGTACGCGTACGGGCGGCGCCGAACGGATCGGACTGCCGCGCCGGAGGTCTCTTCCACCCGGGCGGCCCTTCCACCGCTCCCCGGGCCGACGCCCCGGAACCGATGGCGGTCCGTATTGACGGGTACGTCGCGATACGGGAGTACTCCCCTCCGCTGACCTCCACGGTACAGGGATCACCATGAATCAGTAAAGCAATGGATAAGGAAAAACCAAAGACGCAGGTCGATGGCGGGTTCGCGGGCGGGCATCGGGTAAAGAAGCGGGCGGTCGCGCGCCAAGGGGCGCGACCGCCCGTGTCCCTCGCGGCCGCCGGGCTCCGGTGCGGGGCGAGGCGGCGGGCCGCGGGCGCAGGGCCCGCGGTTCTGTGTCCTGGGGCCGGGGCCCCGGGGTCAGAGCTGCGGGAGGATCGCCGGCATCAGGTCCTGGAAGGTGCGGCCGTTCGCGGCGCTGCCCAGGGCGGTCATCTGCCAGCCGCCGCCCGAGCGGTGCACCTTGGCCATGATCTGCGCGGTGTACTGGCCCCCGCCGTCCAGGGTGTAGCGGGCGAGCTCCTGTCCGTTGGTCTCGTCCACCAGTCGGCAGAAAGCGTTCTGCACCTCCTGGAAGGTCTGGCCCGTGAACGAGTTGACCGTGAAGACGATCTGGTCGATGTGGGCCGGCACCTTCTCCAGGTCGACCAGGATCGACTCGTCGTCCCCGCCCTGGCCCTCGCCGCCGACGAGGTTGTCGCCGGTGTGCCGCACGGACCCGTCGTCGCTCACGAGGTGGCGGAAGAAGACCACGTCGACCGGCTGCTTCTCGGAGAAGAGGACGGCGGACGCGTCCAGGTCGATCTCCCTGGTCCGCATCCCGAACAACCCCCTGCGCCTGGCGGCCTGCCAGCCGAGCCCCATACGGACCGCGGTGAGCGTGCCGCCGCCCTTCTTCTCCAGGCTGATCGCCTGGCCCTTGCTCAGGCTGACGCCCCCGCCCTCGGATGTGTCCACCACGTCTTGGCCTCCTTCGCCATGGTCCCCCCGCCCCACGGTCCGTGTGCGGTGTTCGGGCACCCTACGCGGGGACGCTGCCCCGCCCGAGGCGGCTCACGCCGACTGTGTCGATCCTGCGACACAGGAGGGCCACAGCCGCGGGGCCCGGCGGGCGGGCGGGGAGGACGCGGGGGCCCGGCGGGTCAGGCCAGCCCCGCCTCCTTCATCTGCCGCAGCTCCTTCTTGAGCTCTCCGACCTCGTCCCGCAGCCGCGCCGCCACCTCGAACTGGAGGTCGGCGGCCGCGGCGCGCATCCGGTCGGTCATCTCCTCGATCATCCCGGCCAGCTCGGTCGCCGGCCGGTCCGTGAGGACCTCGGTGCCCTTCCCCTTGCCGCCCTTGGCCGCGCCGCCGAGGGACGGCACCGGCGCCTTGGCGGGCTTGCCGTTCTTGTTGTTCTTGCCGCTCTTGGTCTGCCGGTAGCCCGTGCCGAGCAGGGACTCCGTGTCGACCTCCTCGCGCGCGATGGTCGCCACGATGTCGTTGATCCGCTTGCGCAGCGGCTGCGGGTCGAGCCCGCGCTCGGTGTTGTACGCGATCTGCTTCTCGCGGCGCCTGTTGGTCTCCTCGATGGCACGCTCCATCGCGGGCGTGACCTTGTCCGCGTACATATGGACCTGGCCCGAGACATTGCGCGCTGCGCGGCCGATGGTCTGGATCAGCGACGTGCCCGAGCGGAGGAAGCCCTCCTTGTCGGCGTCGAGGATCGCCACGAGCGACACCTCGGGCAGGTCGAGGCCCTCCCGCAGGAGGTTGATGCCGACCAGGACGTCGAAGTCGCCCGAGCGCAGCTCGCGCAGCAGCTCCACCCGGCGCAGTGTGTCGACGTCACTGTGCAGGTAGCGGACCTGGATGCCGAGTTCGAGGAAGTAGTCGGTGAGGTCCTCGGCCATCTTCTTGGTGAGGGTGGTGACGAGGACGCGCTCGTCCTTCTCCGTGCGCTGCCTGATCTCGTGCACCAGGTCGTCGATCTGGCCCTGGGTCGGCTTGACGACGACCTCCGGGTCGATGAGCCCGGTGGGGCGGATGATCTGCTCGACCACGCCGTCGCCCCGGGAGAGCTCGTAGGGCCCCGGGGTCGCCGAGAGGTAGACGGTCTGGCCGACGCGCCCCTGGAACTCCTCCCACTTCAGGGGGCGGTTGTCCAGCGCGGACGGCAGCCGGAAGCCGTGGTCCACCAGCGTGCGCTTGCGGGACGCGTCGCCCTCGTACATCGCGCCGATCTGCGGGACCGTGTTGTGCGACTCGTCGATGACGAGGAGGAAGTCCTCGGGGAAGTAGTCGAGCAGGGTGTTGGGCGGCGAGCCGTAGTCGCGGCCGTCGAAGTGCATCGAGTAGTTCTCGATGCCGGAGCAGGAACCGATCTGCCGCATCATCTCGATGTCGTACGTGGTGCGCATGCGCAGCCGCTGGGACTCCAGGAGCTTGCCCTGCTTGTCCAGCTCGGCGAGGCGGCTCTCCAGCTCGGCCTCGATGTCGCGGACGGCGCGCTCCATGCGCTCGGGTCCCGCGACGTAGTGGCTCGCGGGGAACACGTACAGCTGGTCGTCCTCGCTGATGACCTCGCCGGTCAGCGGGTGCAGCGTGGACAGCGCCTCGATCTCGTCGCCGAACATCTCGATGCGGACCGCGAGCTCCTCGTAGACCGGGAAGATCTCGATGGTGTCGCCGCGGACGCGGAACGTGCCGCGCTGGAAGGCGACGTCGTTGCGCGTGTACTGGATCTCGACGAAGCGGCGCAGCAGGTCGTCCCTGTCGTACTCGGCGCCGACCCGCAGCGGCACCATGCGGTCCACGTACTCCTGCGGGGTGCCCAGGCCGTAGATGCAGGAGACGGAGGCGACGACCACCACGTCGCGCCGGGTGAGCAGCGAGTTCGTCGCGGAGTGGCGCAGCCGCTCGACCTCCTCGTTGATCGAGGAGTCCTTCTCGATGTACGTGTCCGACTGCGGCACGTACGCCTCGGGCTGGTAGTAGTCGTAGTACGAGACGAAGTACTCGACGGCGTTGTGGGGGAGCAGCTCGCGGAACTCGTTCGCCAGCTGGGCGGCGAGGGTCTTGTTCGGCGCCATGACGAGCGTCGGGCGCTGGAGCTTCTCGATCATCCAGGCCGTGGTGGCGGACTTGCCCGTGCCGGTGGCGCCGAGCAGGACGACGTCGTTCTCCCCGGCGCGCACGCGCCGCTCCAGCTCGGCGATGGCCGCGGGCTGGTCACCGCTCGGCTGGTAGGGACTGACGACCTCGAAGGGCGCCATGCTGCGTTCGATCTGGGTTACGGGCCGCATGGTCTCCACCGTACGACTCCCCACTGACAACGCCCTGCGCACCGGATCCGACCTGCGGCGGAGCCCTCGGCGGCGGGCCGACGCCACGCCCGTGCGGGCGTGCGCGGGTGTTCAGGCCGTGGCGCTCAGCCGTCGTGGAGGTCGCAGGAGCCGCGCCGCACCGGCTCGGGGACGAGGGCGCGGGCCGCGCGGTCCCTGGGCGCCTGGTGGCGGCGCGTCCTCGCGTGCGGCCCCGCGGGCGCGCCCGCTGCCCCCGCCCAGGGCCCGGGGGCGGTGCCGCGGCCGCCGGTGCGGCCCCGGGAGGCGGCGGGCGCGGTCGCGGCGCGCGGCGCCCCGCCGGAGAGCAGCCGCGGCTCGAAGGCCATGACGAGCCCGGCGAGCACCAGGAACGCGACGGGCCCCGCGAGCATCGGAAGCAGCTGCGCCAGGTCGGTGCCGCCGCTCCCGGCCGCGGAGGCCGCGGCGGGCGAGACGTACACGTGGGCCCCGGTCATCGCCAGGTAGTGCATGCCGGTCGCGGCGCCGCCGAGGCAGACGGCCGCGGCGGCCCCCGCGAAGGGGCCCCGGTGGCGCGCCGTGGTGGCGAGGGAGGCGATGCCCGCGGCGACCGCGAGGGCGACGGAGGCGATCACGGTGAGGGTGTCGTAGGTGACGTATCCGTCGAGCCTGAGCCCCGCCATGCCGAGGTAGTGCATGCTCGCGATGCCGAGCCCGGTGAGGGTGCCGCCGGTGACCAGCGACATCGGGGTGGCGCCGCGGTGGCCGACCACCCACAGGCCGGCGCCCGCCATCAGCAGGCCGACGCCGAATCCGGCGAACATGGTGGGACGGTCGTAGTCGAAGCCGGCCCCGGCGATGGAGAAGCCGGTCATCGCGACGAAGTGCATGGTCCACATGCCGCAGCACAGGGCGAGGGTGCCGAGCGCGAAGGCGGTGGGGCGCCGCGCGGAGCTGCCGCGCAGGGAGGGGGCGGCGCAGCGCAGGCCGAGCGCACTGCCGAGGCACGCCATCAGGAAGGCAGCGGCGGGCGTGACGAGGCCGTAGCTGAATCCGTCAACGGTACTGGCGGTGCCGACAGTGCCCTGCATCGTGTGGTGCCCCTCCGCCCCTTGGCGTCATGCGTACGACCGTACGGACGTGCTGGTCCCGGGCGAGAGTAGGACGGCCCGCCCGGTTAGCAAAGTCCGTTGTCGGTGGCGGCTTCTACGGCGGTCTGCATGAAGCGTGAAGAATTGGCGGAATGGGCGGTTGTCGCGGCCGCCCTCGGGATGCCTGCCGTTTCCCGGGGAGATCCGGCCGCCGAGACCGTGCGTGCCGCGGCCGCGGCTCCCGGGTGTCGGCCGAGGTGGCGGCGGGTTGCGCAGGCCGGCGGGCGGTGCGCGGTGGGCCTGTCGCGCTGTTGTCGCGCCCCCGGCCCGCGCCTAGTGTGAAATCGAACACACAACCGTTGTGGACTCATCCGCCGGACATGGACTTCCGAAGGGACGGCGAGTCGGCATGAGTGGAGGAAACAGGGCGGTCGCCTACATCGAGCCGGGTGTGGTGGAGGTCAGGACCACCGACTACCCGACCCTGGAGCTGCAGGACGGGCCCGGTGTCGCCCGGGAGAACGTCGGCAGAATGTGCCGGCACGGCGTCGTGCTCAAGGTCCTCGCGACCAACATCTGCGGCAGCGACCAGCACATGGTGCGCGGCAGGACGACGGCACCGCAGGGCCTGGTGCTCGGCCACGAGATCACGGGCGAGGTGGTGGAGCGCGGGCCCGATGTCGAGTTCGTCCAGGTCGGGGACGTGGTCTCGGTGCCGTTCAACATCGCGTGCGGGCGCTGCCGCAACTGCAAGGAGCGCAACACCAGCATCTGCGAGAACGTCAACCCCGCGCGTCCCGGCGCCGCGTACGGCTATGTCGACATGGGCGGCTGGGTCGGCGGCCAGGCGGAGTACGTGATGGTGCCGTACGCGGACTTCAACCTGCTGAGGTTCCGCGACCGGGACGCGGCCCTGGAGAAGCTGCTCGACCTCACAATGCTCTCCGACATCTTCCCCACCGGCTACCACGGCGCGGTCACCGCGGGCACGGAGGTCGGCTCGACGGTGTACGTGGCGGGCGCGGGCCCGGTCGGGCTGGCCGCGGCCGCGTCGGCGCAGCTGCTGGGCGCCGCCGTGGTGATCGTCGGCGACCTGAACGCCGAGCGGCTGGCGCAGGCCCGCAGTTTCGGCTGCGAGACGGTCGACCTGACGGAGGGCTCGCTGGAGGACCAGATCGCGCAGATCCTCGGGGAGCCCGAGGTGGACGCGGCGGTCGACGCGGTCGGCTTCGAGGCGCGCGCCCACGGCAAGGACGCGGGCGAGGCGCCGGCCACGGTGCTCAACTCCCTGATGGGCGCGGTCAGGGCGGGCGGCGCGCTCGGCATCCCCGGCCTGTACGTGACGGACGACCCGCGCGGTGTGGACGCCGACGCGCAGTCCGGCACGCTCAAGGTCAGGCTGGGGCTCGGCTGGGCGAAGGCGCACCGCTTCGTCACGGGCCAGTGCCCGGTGATGACGTACCACCGGCAGCTGGCGATGGCGATCCTGCACGACAGGGTGCACATCGCGAAGGCCGTGAACGCGACGGTGATCTCGCTGGACGACGCGCCGCGCGGCTACGCCGAGTTCGACAAGGGCGCGAGCCGCAAGTACGTCCTCAACCCGAACGGCGCGCTGGACCACGCGGTGGCCGCCTGAGCGAGCCGTGACACGGAACCGCGCGACCGCGCGGGCCTGGTGGCCGCGTGGTCGCGCGGTTCCGCGGTTCCGCAGTTCCGCAGTTCCGCAAGCAGGGCCGGGCGTGTGGGGGCGTCCGGTCCAGTGTCTGCGCGCGGGGGCGCGCGCGGCGACGGTCCGTGCGCGGGCGCGGCGGTCTCAGGCGGGCAGGCCGCTCCACGCCGGGTGGCCGGGGCGGTCGGCGCGTACGACGGTGTCAGCGGCGGCGCGCGGGTCGGTCTCGGCCGCGTACCGCTCGAAGGCGGGCAGGGTCCAGCGGTCGGCCTGCGGGGTGAGCCGGTGCAGCGCGGCGGGCGACAGGTCCAGATGGACCGTCAGGTCGAAGGGGAACCACTGGCCGAGCAGGAAGGGCCCGTGCAGCAGCAGCACTCCCCCCGGCGGCAGCGCGACCCGCTCGCTGCGGGTGGCGCGGTCGGCCCCGGGGTCCCACAGGTCGGGCAGGACGAGCCCGGAGCCGCCGGGGTCGAGCGGGCCGAAGACCTCGCGCCACAGCGCGCCGGTGTCGTACCAGCCGCCGTAGTACGCGTCGGGGTCCTCGCGCCCGTACTCGAAGCGCAGCGAGGCGGGCCGCAGGAAGGCCGCCGTGTCCACGACGACGGAGGGGCGGCCGCGCAGCCGCAGCGCCTCGGCGAGTGCCGCGGCCGGGCGGCCGGTGTCTGCCGCGGGCGCGCCGTCGAGGCCGACGCGCAGCCGGGCGCCGCCGTCGTGCGGCTCCGTCTTCAGCAGCCGGTCGGCGAGGGCCTCGGTGAGCCGTTCCCAGGTGATCGGTTCGAGTCGCACCCCGCCATCCTCTCGCGCCGGGCGCGGGCGGCGGCGGACGCCCCGGGGCTCGCGGGGCCTGCCGCGCTCACTGCCCGCGCAGCGCCTTGGCGAGCGGCCCGTCGCCGGTGACGGAGACCTCGCCGGCCGCCACCGCGTCGGCGAGGGGCAGCGCGCCGCCGCAGAGGGCGCGGCAGGTGGCGTCGTCGAGCGCGAGGACAGCGTCGGCGCCGGCGGGCGCGGGCCCCTCGCCGTACGCGGGGGCGGAGGTGGCGCCGAGGTGGAGGTGGAAGGTGCCCGCGTCGAGCCGCACCTCGGCGGTGCCCTCGGCCGCGCCCGCCCGTCCGCGCAGGACGCGCAGCAGCGGGAGGGCGAACCAGTGGGCCCGCACGGCGTCCGTGGGTCCCGGCTCGCCGAGGTCGGGCGCGCCCCAGGCGGCGAGCGCGTCGAGTACCGGCAGCAACCCCGCGCCGCGCGCGGTCAGTTCGTACACCACGGCAGCGGCGGGCGGTGGCAGCTTGCGGCGGGTGACCAGCCCGTCGCGCTCCATGTCCCGCAGCCGGGAGGCGAGGACGTCCGTGCTGACGCCCGGCAGGTCCGCGTGCAGGTCGGTGTAGCGGCGGGGTCCCGCGAGCAGTTCCCGGACGATCAGCAGGGTCCAGCGGTCCCCGGCCGTGTCGAGGGCGCGGGCCGCTGCGCAGTACTGGTCGTAGCTTCGGCGACGTGGCATGGCTCGCAGTCTAGACATGTTGTTGGACTTTCCAAGCTGAGGCTTGGTAAAACCAAGTATCGCAATCGGTCGGGGAGGCCACGCCATGGAGTTCCGGCAGTCGAGCAAGCTCAGCAACGTCCTGTACGAGATCCGCGGGCCGGTGATCGCACACGCCGACGCGCTGGAGGAGGCGGGCCACAGCGTGCTGCGGCTGAACACCGGCAACCCGGCGCTCTTCGGCTTCGAGGCGCCGGAGGAGATCGTCCAGGACATGATCCGGATGCTGCCGCAGGCCCACGGCTACACCGACTCGCGCGGCATCCTCTCCGCGCGGCGCGCGGTCGCCCAGCGCTACCAGGCGCTCGGCATCGAGGTCTCCGTCGACGACGTGTTCCTCGGCAACGGCGTGTCAGAGCTGGTCTCCATGGCCGTACAGGCCCTGCTCGACGACGGCGACGAAGTCCTCATCCCTGCACCGGACTTCCCGCTGTGGACGGCGGTCACCTCCCTCGCGGGCGGCCGTCCCGTGCACTACGTCTGCGACGAGTCCGCCGACTGGAACCCGGACCTCGCCGACATGGAGTCGAAGATCACCGACAGGACCAAGGCCGTCGTGATCATCAACCCCAACAACCCGACGGGCGCGGTCTATCCGCGCGAGGTCGTGGAGGGCATCCTCGATCTCGCCCGCCGCCACCAGCTGATGGTCTTCGCCGACGAGATCTACGACCAGATCGTCTACGACGACGCCGTCCACCACTCGGCCGCCGCCCTCGCCCCCGACCTGGTGGTGCTCACCTTCAGCGGTCTGTCCAAGACGTACCGGGTCGCGGGCTTCCGCTCGGGCTGGCTCGTCGTCACCGGGCCCAAGCAGCACGCCCGCAGCTATCTGGAGGGCCTCACCGTCCTCGCGTCGATGCGGCTGTGCCCCAACGCGCCCGCGCAGTACGCCATCCAGGCGGCGCTCGGCGGCCGCCAGTCCATCCGCGAGCTGACCGCGCCCGGCGGCCGGCTGTACGAGCAGCGCGACCGCGCCTGGGAGAAGCTGAACGAGATCCCCGGCGTCTCCTGCGTCAAGCCGAAGGGCGCCCTCTACGCGTTCCCGAGGCTCGACCCGAAGGTCCACCCGCTCGTGGACGACGAGAGGTTCGTCCTCGACCTGCTGCTGCGGGAGAAGATCCAGGTCGTGCAGGGCACGGGCTTCAACTGGCCGCACCCCGACCACTTCCGCATCCTGACCCTGCCGTACGCCGACGACCTGGACGCGGCGATCAGCCGCATCGGCCGCTTCCTCAGCGGCTACCGGCAGTAGCGCCGCGGGCCGAGTGCCACCAGCCGTGGCGGCGCCGACCTGGCCCGCGCGACGGCCGCGCATCCCCGCCCGCCCGCGACAGCCGCGCGTCCCGGCCCGCCCGGCCGTGGTGTAGGGGGGCCGGCGCCCCGGCCGTCCCGCGGGCCCGGCTCGGCCGCGACACCGGCCGTCCCGCGGCGGCCGCCGCGGGAGCAGCGGGCGCGTCGGCACGTACGATCTCTGGCATGCCCCAGGACGTGCCGCCCGAGCCCGCCGCGCCGTACGGAAGAGCGGTCGGCACGGGGGCGCCGCCGGCCGCCGCGCCTGCGGGCGCCCCGGCACCGCCGGCGCGCCGGACGCGGATTGCGGCGCCCCCGCTGACGGTCCTGTACGCCGTCCGCTCGGCCACCACCCTGAACCGGCTGCTCGACGTGGTGCCCGCGTTCGCCGGAGACCCCCGTGTCACACCGGTGTTCACCATCGTCCCCGGCTCCGACTTCGGCGCGGACGCGCTCGACACGCTGGACGGCGCGGGCGCCCACGTCGTGCCATGGGCTGAGGCCGTGCGCCGCGGCGCGAGTCTCGTGCTGGCCGCGAGCCCCAACGGCCCCCTGCACGAAGTGGACGCCCCACTGGTCCTCCTGCCGCACGGCGCGGGCTACAACAAGCGCCTGCCGGAGGACGGCGAAGGCCCGGCGGACGTGTCCGGCCCCGCGTCCGGCCTGCACCCGCGCCAGTTGGTGCGCGGCAGGACTCCACTCGCCACGGTGCACGCGCTCGCGCACCCGGAACAGGCCGGGCGGCTCGCCGCCCATGTGCCGCCCTCCGCCGCGGAACGCGCGGTCGTGGTCGGCGATCCGACGTACGACAGGATGCGCGAGTCCGTGCCGCTGCGCGAGCGGTACCGGGCCGCCCTGGGCACCGGCAGCCGGCGGCTGGTCGTCCTGGTGTCCACCTGGGGCCCCGAGTCGCTGCTCGCGCGCGAGCCCGGGCTCGCCGCCCAGCTGACCGAAGGGCTCCCCCATGACGAGTACCAGGTGGGGCTCGTCCTGCACCCCAACGAGCACAGCAGGCTCGGCGGGTTCACTCTGCGCCAGCACCTCGCGCCCGCGCTCGCCGCAGGCCTGGTGACGGCCCGTCCGCACCAGGAGTGGGCGGCCCTGCTCGTCGCGGCGGACTGCGTGGTCACCGACCACAGCTCCACCGCCCTGTACTTCGCGGCGCTGCCTCCTGCGCCCGGTGGGCGGCGCCTGCTGCTCGGCTGCTACGAGGGCGGTACGGAACTGATCGGCGGCACGCCCATGGACGGCCTCCTGTCGGCCGTGCCCGCCCTGCGTCCCGGCGCACGGCGCACCGCGGCGGAGCAGGTCACGGCGGTGTTCGCGGACGGCGCCGCGTATCCCGACGGTGTCGCGGCGACGGCCGCGGGCGCCTTCGCGGAACCGGGCTCGGCGCTCCGGCGGCTGCGCGAGCACTGCTACGCGCTGCTCGGCCTCGACCCGCCGGAGGGGCCGGTGCGTGCCGAGCCCTGGCCCCTGCCCACGACGAAGGCGCGCAGGCCCGCGGCGTTCGCCGTCCGGACGGACGTCAGGGGCGACACCGTGTACGTCGCCCGCCACCCGGTGGCCGCCGGGGCCTACGACGGGCATGTCAGCGCCGAGGAAGGCGCCGCGTCGCTGAGCGAACTGGAGACGGCGGCGCTGATCCACCGCACGGCACGGCCGCCGTCCTGCGGTCCCGCGTGGACCGTCGACGAGTGGTCGGCGCGCGTCCTCGCCCTGTACCCGGGCTGCCGCAGCGCGGCCGTGGTCCTGCCGGACGGCACCGCGGCCCTCCGCAGACGCGGCGGCGGGGCCCCGCTCCTCGTAAGGACCTCCCAGCCGCCAGGCCCGGCCGCACCGCGCGGGGTGCCCGCTCCGGCCGCGGTGCTCTCCGCCGTCCACGCCCGCCTCGAAGCGGGCCCGCACCCCACGGAGCTGATCTGCGCCGTGGGCCCGCACCGCGCCCTGGTCCGACTCTCCGAGGCCCCGCCGGAGGTAACAGACACCACGTTCTGACGGAACGCTCCGCGAGACCGCGGCCGCTCCGGCCCGTTCCCCGACGGCGGCACCGTCCCGGGACGGACACGGTGCTCGGAACGACCGGCGCGCGGGGCGCGGCCCCGCGCGAGCCGGGGTCGGCCGCCGTCCCGCGCCGCACGGCAAGCGACCCCGCCCCGGTGAACCCGGCCGGTGCGCTGGGGGCCCGGTGCGCCTCGGCCCGACTCGCGGGGCTACGGGGCGCGGGGGCCCGGTGCGGCTCAGCGCGGCTCGTCGGGCTCCGGGACGCCCGCGCGCAAGCGCAGCTCCCCCGCCGCGGCGCGGTGCGCGTCCGGGGTCTCGCCCAGGGCCGCCAGGCTCTCGTGGAGCGCGACCCTGACGTCGAACTTGGCGCCCCTGGCCTCCTCATGGGCCAGCGCCTCCTCGTAGGCGGCGACCGCGCCCGGCGCGTCGCCCGACGCCTCGCGCAGCGCGGCGGTCTCCGTAAGCACCCGTGCGATCAGCCGGTGGTTGCCGGTGGAGCGCGCCACCGGCAGCGCCGCCTCCTGCTCGGCCGCCGCCGACGCCGCGTCCCCCGCCCTGCGCAGGGCGCGCCCCGTGAGGAAGCCCTGCAGCGCCACGCCGTACGCGCTGTCGGGGAGCGCCTCGTGCACCGCCCGGGACGCGCGGTAGTCGGCAACCGCGCCGGCGTGGTCGCCGCTCGCCTCCAGTGCCTTCCCGCGGAACTCCAGGGCCGAGGCCTGCAGCAGGGTGCCGGGCGCGACCGCCGCTGCTGAGCGCACGGCCTGCGCCGCCTGGTCCAGCGCCTCGGCGTGGCGGCCCGTGCGCGCGAACGGCTGCGACAGCTGGCTGCGGAGCCGGACCGCCAGCTCCACGAGCCCCGCCGACTGCGCCATGGCGACGCCGCCTGCGAACGAGTCGGCCGCGGTGTCGTGGCCGTCGCTCTCCTCGTACTCCTTCCACAGCGGCTCGCAGAGCGCCGCGCCGTGCTCGTGGGCCGTGCCGCCCAGGTCCTCGGCGACCCGGACCAGGCCGTGCAGTGCGCCGCTCTCCGTCTCGAACCAGGCCCGCGCCTCCGCCTCCCCCTTGAAGGCGACGTCCGGCCCGTACGGCTGCTCGCCGAGCGCCTCCGCGACCCGCAGGCGGCGCTCGGCGATCGCCCGGTCGGCCCGCTCTGCCTGGCGGCGGTACCAGCACAGCAGCCGCAGCAGCCCCTCCCCCGCTTCGGCCTCGCCGCCGTCGCGCTGCGCGCGGCGCAGCGCGTGCGGGCGCCACACGTCGGGCAGGCGCAGCCGGAACGGGCCGTCCGCGCGGACCCGCGTGGACACGGCGGCCAACTCGGTCTCGGCCAGGGCCTCCAGCGCGTCCTCCGACTCGTCGAGCCCCGTGCCGAGCAGGGCCGCCGCCGCGTCCGTCCCGATGTCGTATCCGGGGTGGTACGGCAGCAGGCGGTACAGCCGGCGCGCCTGGGGCGGCAGCCCCGCGTACACCTCGTCTGCCAGGCCGTTCGCCATCGTGCCCTCCTGCGTCAGCCGGCTGGTCAGTTCGGCGACGAGCCGCTCCACCCGGCGGCCGGGGTGCGAGCGAAGCAGCCCGCCCGCCATGGTCAGCAGCCCGGGGAAGCCGCCGCAGACACCGGCGACCCGGGCGAGTGCCTCGGGGCCGAGCTCCTCGCGCGGCGTGCCGCGCAGCATGGCCCGCAGCACGGCCACCGCGTGGTCAGGCGCCAGGCCGTCCAGCGGCAGGCCGACCGCGGTCAGCGTGGGCAGCGGCCGTGCGCAGGCGACCAGGACGACGGACTCGGGAGAGGCCGGGAGCAGCGCCTCCACCTCGTCGCGCGCCAGGACGCCGTCCAGGGCGAGGAGCAGCCGTACGGTGCGGGTCCTGCGCAGGTACATGCCCCGCAGCTCCGCGTACGTGTCGGGCAGCGTCCAGTGCCGTGCGACCCCGAGGGCACCCAGCAGGTGGCGCAGCAGACCCCGCAGGTCCGCGGCGCCGCCCGGACGGCGCCAGCGGGTGAGGTCGGCGTAGAGCGCCCGGTGGTCCGGGTCCCGGTCGACCTCGTGTGCGAAACGCACCACGAGGCTGGTCTTGCCGATGCCCACGGGGCCGCTGAGGACGGCGACCGCCGGCCGGGCGAGGTCCTGGGCGGGCGGCCTGCGCCACAGGCTGCGCAGCTCCGCGAGTTCTCTGGTCCGGTTCTCGAAGACCGGCCCTTCCGGCGGGGGTTCGCCGCCGTACGGCTCGGTGTCGGCCGGGGCCGCGGGCGGGGTCTGGTACACGGTGAGGTGGTCGATGTGCCCGGCCTGGACCGCGACGCCCTGGTTGTCCCCGGCCTCGTTGCGGACGGAGGCACGGGGCGCCTCCCCGCGGCTCCGCTCGCCGTCGCCGGCCGGCGCCGTGCTCAGGAGCGGCCGCCGAAGTCGATGCGGCCGACGGAGCCGGTCTGGATGACCGGGGCGTAGTGGGTGCCGCCGGTGACGGAGTTGTGCACGTCGCGGATCTGCGTCTGGGTCTGCTCGACGCTGAACTCGGCCGCCAGCTCGCCCAGTTCGCGCAGGGCCTCGCCGTCGCCTCGCACGGCCCTGCGGAAGCGGCCCGCGAGGTCGCTCCGGAACTCGCTCAGGGCCTCGTCGTCGCCCGCCGCACGGGCCTGCGCCAGGTCGGCTCGGATGCGGTCGAGTTCTGCGCCCTCCTGGCCTTCCGTCGTGCCGCGACGGCGGGCCAGGAACGCGGTGAAGCGGCCGCGCGCCGCGGCCCACCCGTCGAGCGCCATCTGCTGGAGCACGGCCGTCGCCGCCGCCGTCATCACACTGGCTGCTTCGTCCACAGGACTCCCCCTCCGCTGCCGGGCCGCCACGCTGAGCAGCGTACCGGTCACCGGCCGAGCAGGGCTATGACGGCCCCTGCCGGGTCGGTGTCGGGGACGCCCCTCGGCCACCAGTCCTCGCGGTCGCGGTCCGACTCGTAGCCGTACCAGAGGCCGTCGCGGCCGAGGCGCAGCTGAAGGGTGGGGCCCGTGAGGCGGTTGCGCCAGGGGCGCAGCGCCGGGAGGCCGGCGGCGGCCAGCGCGGGGCGCGCCCGGTCGAAGGGCCCGGCGGGCGGGTCCCAGGCGTGCTCGAGCGCGTCGAGCCCGGCGAGGCCGCCCTGCCGCCACGCGGCGACGGCGCGTGCCAGGTCGGTGGGGGTGCGGTCGGTGGCGGCCGCCAGGTCGCGGTAGAGGGCACGGGTGGACGCGGTGAGCCCGGAGCCGGGGTGGGCCGCGGCCAGCCGCACCGCGTCCTGCCAGGGCGTCAGGTCGGCGACGGGATCCGCGCCGAGGACGAGCAGGGCGTGCGCCCGCACGGCGGCCTCGGTGGCGAGGAGGTCGAGCGCGAACGGGTCGGGCGCGCCGGGCGCCGCCGGGTAGTCGGGCGACCGTCCTGGCCTCTCGGGCACGGGCAGCGGCGGCGGCAGCGCGGGTCTGGCGCGCGGGGCGAGCGCCTCGGCGGCCGGCACCGTCGGCAGCGCGGGCGCGGCCGCGGTGCGCTCGGCGGCGGAGCGCGCGGCACTGCGGCGCGTGAGGTCGGCGAGGATCTCGTGCTCGGCGCGGCCCCGCACGAGCAGCAGCACGAACGGGTCGGCGTCGAGCAGCCTGGCCGTCTGGTAGCAGAGCGCGGCGGCGTGCTTGCAGGGGTATCCGTCGTCGGGGCAGGAGCAGTCGGGCACCAGGTCGCCGGCGGCGGGCAGCAGGTCGGACAGGTCGGCGAGGGCGTGCGGCATGTCCCTGTCGAGGAGCGCGGCGATGTGCTCGGGCCGCTCGGCCGCGCTGCGCAGCAGGCCCTCCCAGTCGTCGTCGCCGAGGGTGCGCAGCCGGAGCTGGGTGCGGTACGGGCGCGGGCGGCTGCCGTGCACGTACGCCATGACGCGGCCCGGCGTGACGGTGATCGCGTCGACGTGGCCGCCGTCCGCGTAGGCACGGCCGCGCCCGAGCCTGGCCGGGTCGAGCGCGGTGTCCTCCATCGAGGCGAGCCACGCCTCGCCCCACCAGGTGGCGGCGAACGGCCCCCCGTGCGCGGGGCGCCGCGGCATCGCGGGGAAGGTGGCGCGCCGGTCGTCGTGGCGGGTGCGGCGCGGCGCGGGCGCGGTCACGACGGCCTGCGCAGGGACACGAGGTCGGCGAGCTCCCGGTCGGTGAGCTCGGTCAGCGCGGCCTCGCCCGAGCCGAGGACGGCGTCGGCGAGGGCGCGCTTGGCGGCGAGCAGTTCGGCGATCCTGTCCTCGACCGTGCCCTCGGTGACCAGCCGGTGCACCTGCACGGGCTGGGTCTGCCCGATGCGGTAGGCGCGGTCGGTCGCCTGCTCCTCCACGGCCGGGTTCCACCAGCGGTCGAAGTGGACGACATGGCCCGCCCTGGTGAGGTTGAGGCCGGTGCCCGCGGCCTTCAGCGAGAGCACGAACACGGGGACCTCGCCCTCCTGGAAGCGGTCCACCATGCGCTCGCGCTCGGCGACGGGCGTGCCGCCGTGCAGCAGCTGGGCGGGGATCGCGCGGCTCGCGAGGTGCGCGCCGATCAGCCGCGCCATGGCCACGTACTGGGTGAAGACCAGGACGGAGCCGTCCTCGGCGAGGATCGTGTCGAGCAGCTCGTCGAGCAGGGCGAGCTTGCCCGAGCGGCCCGCGAGCCTGACGCCCGCCGTGGCGGTGCGGCCGGGGCCGCCGGGCTGCGGGGTCTCCTTGAGGTACTGCGCCGGGTGGTTGCAGATCTGCTTGAGCGACGTGAGCAGCTTCATGACGAGGCCGCGCCGCGCGATGCCCTCGGACTCCTCGATGGCGCCCATCGTCTCGCGGACCACCGCCTCGTACAGCGAAGCCTGCTCCCTGGTGAGGGGCACCGGGTGCTCGGTCTCCGTCTTGGGCGGCAGCTCGGGCACGATGCCGGGGTCCGACTTGCGCCTGCGCAGCAGGAACGGCCGCACGAGGCGGGCGAGCCGGTCGACCGCCTGGTCGTCGTCGGCGTCGGCGACGCCCGCGGCGCGCGCGTTCTCCACGTTCTCCACGGTGCGGGCGTGGCGGGCCCTGAACGTCTTGAGCGGGCCGAGCAGCCCTGGCGTCGTCCAGTCGAGCAGGGCCCACAGCTCGGAGAGGTTGTTCTCGACGGGGGTGCCGGTGAGCGCGACCCGGGCGCCCGCGGGGAGGGTGCGCAGGGCCTTCGCGGTCGCGGAGAACGGGTTCTTCACGTGCTGGGCCTCGTCCGCGACGACCATGCCCCAGCGGTGCCCGGCCAGCTCGTCGGCGCTCGAGCGCATCGTGCCGTACGTCGTGAGGACGAAGCCGCCCGCGACCGGGTCGAGCGAGCGGCCCGCGCCGTGGAAGCGGTGCACCGGGGTGCCGGGCGCGAAGCGGGTGATCTCCCGCTGCCAGTTGCCGAGGAGGGACGCCGGGCACACCACCAGGGTGGGCCCTTCCGCCGGGCCGCCGCCCGCTCCCCCGCGCGCCGCGGCGGCGGCGCGGCCGGCCCTGTGCAGGTGCAGCGCGATCAGCGTGACCGTCTTGCCGAGGCCCATGTCGTCGGCGAGGCAGCCGCCGAGGCCGAGCGCGGTCATGAGGTCGAGCCAGGCGAGGCCGCGCAGCTGGTAGTCGCGCAGGGTCGCGGCGAGGCCCGGCGGCTGCGGCAGGCTCCCCGGGCCCGCGGCGATCCGGTCGCGCAGCGCGGCGAGCGCGCCGGTCGGCACGGCCTCGACGCGCTCACCGTCGACCTCGGCGCTCCCGGTGAGCGCGACGGCCAGCGCCTCGGACGGCTGGAGCAGGCCGAGCTCCCGCTTGCGCGCCTTGCGCACGAGCGCCGGGTCGACGACGACCCACCGGTCCCGCAGCCGCACCACCGGACGGTGGGACTCGGCGAGCGCGTCCATCTCGGCCTCGGTGAGCGCTTCGCCCTCCAGGGCGAGCTGCCAGTCGAAGGAGAGGAGCTGGGTGCTGTCGAAGAAGACCGTGCCGTCCGTGGCGGAGCCCGGCGCGGTGCGCACCGGTCCGACGACGGCGGTGGCGGTGAGCGTGCGGGCCAGCTCCCTCGGCCAGTGCACGGCGACGCCTGCGGCGGCCAGCCGGCTCGCCGCCGGGCCGAGCAGGTCGTACAGCTCGTGCTCTGCGAGGGCGAGGGCGTCCGGCACGTCGCGCTCGGTGAGGCGGCCGAGCGGCGGCCACACCCGCGCGGCGCGGCGCAGCGCGAGCAGCGCGTCCACGCGGGCGCGCGGCCCGAACGCCTCCTCCCCCTCACCGGCCCACAGCCGGGCCGCGTCCACGACGAGCGTGGGGTCGGCGAGGCTGTGCACCTGGACGAGCGCGACGGCGGCGCGCCTGACGCCGTGCACAGGCTCCCCGGCCGCGCCGGGCTCGCGGTCGGCCGCGTCGGAGGCGTCGAAGGCCTCGAACGCCGACAGGTCGAGCCTGAGCGAGATCCGGACGCCCGCGTCCATCCCCGCGGCCGCCTCCGCGGCCCACGTCCGCGCGCCGGGCAGCCGCTGCGGCGCGCGGGCCGCGAACGCGGCGCCCGCGGCGAACGGCGCCGCCGGGGTGCGCGGCAGCGTGTCGGCGACCGCGTCGAGGAAGGCCCGCACGAGCGCCTCGGGCTCGGGCAGGCGCCACTCCGCGCCCGCGGTGTCCCGCGGCGCCGGGACCGCGTGCGCCTCCGGGGGCATTGCGGCGGCGACGGCCCGCAGCTGCGCGACGTCCTCGGCGTCCAGCGGCCCGGCGCGCCAGGCGTCGTGGTCGCCCGCGGTGAGGCCGGGCAGCAGCTTGCCGCGGCCGACCAGCTGGAGCGCGTGCAGCGCGGCCGCGCCCCAGCAGGCGGCCGCCGGGTGCGCCGCCCGGTCGCCGCGGGCCCGCATCAGCAGCGGCAGCGCCTCGCCCACGGGTACGAGGACGGCGGGCACCACCGCCTCGGCCACCCCTGCCGCCTCGTCAGGTGCCGCGCGCAGGACGGTCAGCTCGCCGGTCGCACGGTCGGGGAAGGCGCCGTCGGGCAGCTCACCGTAGGGCGCCCAGAACGCGACGCGCCCCTCCCGGGGCAGCTCGGCCGGGAGGAACACGGCGGCGCAGCGCACCGCCCCCGCTCCGTACGCCACACCGACCACCGCCCTTCCCCCGCGTCGGCGGCCCGCCGGCCGGCGTCCGCCGCCAGGCCGTTCCGACCGCTCCGATTCGCTCCAGGCGAGTCTAGGGAAGGGCACTGACAATGCCGCGCGGCACGGGGTCCTCGCAGGTCGGGGAGGTGACTGGGCAGGCGGCCGCACGTCGGCGGCCACACCGCGCACGACGTGGCGCCCCCGCGCGGGCGCGCCCCCGCCGCTCGGCCCCGTCCGGCGGACGTCAGCCCCGTCCGGTCGGCCTGCCGCCCGCCGGCCCCCGCGGGCTCTCCAGCGGGACGTCCTCGCCTGGTGCGCCGTCCGCTCCGGGGTGCGGCAGCCCGGCGGTCGCGCCCCCGTCGGGGCCAATCTCCGCGTCGGGCTCCGGCGTCGCGGGGCCCGGCATCGAGCCCGCTGCCTCCGGCGCCGGGACCGCGGCGTCCGGCTCGGGCGCCGCGGGCACGGCGCCGTCCCTCGGCGTGGCCTCTGCCCCCTGGCCCGGGGCGCCCGCCGTCGCGGTCGCGAAGTCCGAGACGGCCTCGACCGCCTGCGCGGCCTCGGCGGGGGTGGCCCGCTCCAGGAAGCGCAGCAGCTCCACCGGGAAGGGCAGGACCAGGGTGGAGTTCTTCTCCGCGGCCACCGCGACGACCGTCTGGAGCAGCCGCAGCTGGAGCGCTGCGGGCTCCTGCGACATCTCGTGCGCCGCCTGCGACAGCTTCTTCGACGCCTGGAGCTCGGCGTCCGCGTTGATGACCCGGGCCCGCCGCTCACGGTCCGCCTCGGCCTGCCGCGCCATGGAGCGCTTCATCGTCTCCGGCAGCGACACGTCCTTGATCTCCACGCGGTCGATCTGGACGCCCCAGGCGACGGCCGGGCTGTCGATCATCAGCTCCAGGCCCTGGTTGAGCTTCTCCCTGTTGGAGAGCAGGTCGTCCAGGTCGCTCTTGCCGATGATGGAGCGCAGCGAGGTCTGCGCCATCTGCGAGACCGCGAACCGGTAGTCCTCCACGCGCACCAGGGCGTCGGCCGCGTCGACGACCTTGAAGTAGATGACGGCGTCCACCCGCACGGTGACGTTGTCCCGCGTGATGCCGTCCTGCGCGGGCACCGGCATCGTCACGATCTGCATGTTCACCTTGTGCAGCCGGTCCACGAACGGCACCACGAACTGGAACCCCGGGGCGCGCACCCCGTGCACCAGCCGGCCGAAGCGGAACACCACGCCGCGCTCGTACTGCTTGACCACTCTCGCCGCGGCCATCGCGTACACCACCGCGGCACACACCACGACGACCGCTGCTGTGATCCATCCCTCGACCATGATGGCCCCCTGACGCCGGACCGAGGCTCCCTTCCACCGTAAGCCCGCCGCCGCGGCACGGGCGAGGCCGCGCGTGCCGGGCTCCGCAGCCGCGGTTCGCCCGCCCGGCGGTACAGCGCGTGCCGGGCCCTGGCGCCCCGGGGCAAGGTGGCATCACCCGCACCACACGCGACCACCCGCGCCCACCCGGACCAGACGCACAGGCGGACAGGCGCACAGGCATACAGACGCAGAGACGAGGACGGCTCATGCACGTGACCCCGATCAGGCGCGTGGCAGGCGCCGCCTGCGCGGCGCTCCTCACGGCCGGGCTCGCCGGCTGCTCCAGCCTCGGCAGGACCGCCGTGGGGCCCGTCGACCACACCACGAGCAAGGGCCGCGTCGTGCAGGTCAGCAGCCCCGCCGTCACCGGGTGCCACCGCTTCGGCCCCACCGGGGCGCGCGCGGTGCACAACGGTTCGCTCGTCGACCTGGTCGCCTACCCCTCGCCCGACTGCGCGGGCGCCCACCCGGTGTACATCGCGACCACGCTGACGAACACCATCTCCCCGCACAACCCGCCCTGGCGCAGCTACCGCTTCGTCCACTGATCCGGCGCCCGTTTTCCCCGCCGGGGCCGCTTCGGCCCGCGCCCACCGGGTACCCCGTGGGTGAGCGCCGGAGGAGGTGGGTCAGCGATGCGTACGGGAAGCGAGCCGGTCACCGCGCGCAGTGCGCTGCGCATGCGGTTCTGGCTGAGTCTGTGGGGGCTGCTGTGGTGCGGTGGCGCCGCCGCCGTGCTGGCGCTGCTCTCCGCGCCGGTCCTCGCCGGCATCTGCGCGGCGCTCGCGCTGATCGCGCTGGTCGACCTCGGGGTGATCGTCCACCGGATGCGGCAGGGGCCGCACTTCCAGCCGGGCCGCGACGTGCCGCCGTACGAGCCGGTGCGGGAGCCGCGGCGGCGGGACGGCGGCCGCGGGTACGGAAGGCACCTGCGCCACCACCCCTGACCCGGCGGTACCCGGGCCACCGCCCCTGACCCCGGCCGCACCTGCGCCGGCGCCTCCGGCCAAAGCGGCACGCGCCGGTCAGGCCGCTTCTGCGGCCCGCCGCTCCAGGTCGTGCCAGACCTCGCGCACCCGGGCCTGGAGCGCCTCGCGCGGCCCGTCGTTGTCGATGACCACGTCCGCGGCGGCGCGCCGCTGCTCGCGGGTGGCCTGCGCGGCCATCCGGCCCCTGGCGTCCTCCTCGGCCATGCCGCGGAGGCGTACGAGCCGGTCGAGCTGGGTGCCGGGCGACGCGTCGACGACCACGACCACGTCGAAGTGGCTCATCATGCCGCCCTCCACCAGCAGCGGCACGTCCTGTACGACGATCGCGCCGTCGCCCGCCGCGCGCTCCAGCGCGGCGGAGCGCTCACGCACGAGCGGGTGGACGATCGCGTTGAGCGCCTCCCTGCGGGCCTGGTCGGCGAAGACGATCCGGCCGAGCGCGGGCCGGTCGAGGGTGCCTTCGGCGGTGAGCACGCCGGTGCCGAACTCCGCGACCACCGCGTCCAGCCCCGGCGTGCCGGGCTCCACCACCTCGCGTGCGATGCGGTCGGCGTCGATGAGGACCGCGCCGTAGGACGCGAGAAGCCGCGCCACCTCGCTCTTGCCCGCCCCGATACCGCCCGTGAGCCCCACTCTCAGCATGGGGCCCAGCCTATGCGGCGGTCGCGGTGCGGTCAGGCGCCGCCCTCGCCCTCGCGCTCCGCGAGGAACTTCTCGAACTCCAGGCCGATCTCGTCGGCCGAGGGGATCTCGGCGGGCTCGGCCACCAGGCTGCCGCGGGTCTCGGCGCCGATGATCGCGTCGTACTGGTGCTCAAGGCCCTGGACCATCGTGACCAGGTCCTCGTCGCCCTCGCCGAGCTGCCGCTCGATCTCCGTCTGGGTGCGCTGCGCCTCGGTGCGCAGGGCGTGCGCCACGGCGGGCAGCACCAGTCCTGTGGCCGCCGTGATCGTCTCCAGCGCGGTGAGCGCCGCGTCCGGGTACGACGAGCGTGCGACGTAGTGCGGCACATGGGCGGCGACGCCGAGCACGTCGTGTCCCGCCTCCATCAGGCGCAGTTCGACGAGCGATTCGGCGCTGCCGGGGATCTGCGCCTCGTCGAAGGGGCTCTGGTGGCCCGGCGTGAGGTCCGTGCGGTTGCCGTGCGGGGTGATGCCGACGGGGCGGGTGTGCGGGACCCCCATCGGAATGCCGTGGAAGTTGACCGCCAGGCGTACGCCTAGGCGCTCGACGAGCTGCTCGACCGCGGCGGCGAAGCGCTCCCACTCCACGTCCGGCTCGGGTCCTGAGAGCAGCAGGAACGGGGCCCCCGTCGCGTCCTGGACCAGGCGCACGGCGAGCGTCGGCGTCTCGTACGCGGTGAAGCGGTCGCGGCGGAACGTCAGCAGCGGGCGCCTGGCGCGGTAGTCGACCAGCCGGTCGTGGTCGAAGCGGGCGACCTCCTGGTGCGGGAGGGCCTCCAGCAGGTTCTCCACGATCTGGTCGCCGGTCTCGCCCGCGTCGATGTAGCCGTCGAGGTGGTAGAGCATGACAAGCCCCGCGGTCTCCTGCGCCAGCGCCATGTCGACGGCGGCCAGGCCCTTGGTGTCCCACTCGTACAAAGCCTGCGGATCAAGCACGATTACCGCTCCTCCTCCTGCTGTTCCCCCGCAAGAACGCGCCGGGAGGCGCGGGCATTCCCCGGCCCGCGCCTCCCGTCCCGTGCCGGTTCCGCGCTCAGGCGAGGACGCGCTGGTGCAGTGTAGTCACCACCTTGCGCGCCGAGGAGAACGCGCCGTGCTGCCAGGCGTCGGCGTAGGAGAGGTAGTCGCCTGCGAAGTAGACGCGGCCGGCCGGCCGGTCGAGCGGCGCGTACGCGGCGGCGTCCGGGCCGCCCGGCATGCTGTGCCACGCCCCGAGCAGGTGGGGGGTCTGGCGCCAGTGGTGCGAGAAGGCCGTGGCCAGCTCGGTGCGGTAGATGTCGCCGTGGATCTTCACGCCCTGGGCGACGGCGCGCCGCTGCCGCTCCGCCGGGGTCAGCGCGCCGTAGGAGTCGGCGTTCGCGCCGGTGTTGTAGTAGCCGATGATCACACCGCGGCTGCCGTGGTAGCCGTACGACGGGTACCAGATGTGGCTGAGGTCCATGTCCGTCTCGGTGATGCCGCCGTAGATGCGCAGCTTCTCCTCCCACCAGCGGCTGCGGTACTCCAGGCCGATCTTGCCCGCGGAGACCGGGGTGACGGCCTCCAGGGCGCTCTGCACGGCGCCACCGAGGTTGTGCGGGGTGGCAGCGAGGATGTGCGGGGGCAGCGCGGCGATGCAGTAGTCGGCGTGCACGGCGTGCTCGCGCCCCTGGCTCCGGTAGGTGACGGTGACGCCGTGCGCGGTGTCGGTGATGCCGCTGACGACGGCGCCGGTACGGATGCGGTGGGCGCCGACGGCTCTGGTGAGGGCCTTCGGTATCTGGTCCATGCCCCCGACCGGCTGGAACATCATCATCGCCATGTCGTAGTCGAACTCGAAGGAGAAGTACCGGCCAACGCCGTCCGACAGCACGTCGGACAGGGACGGCACGCCGCCGAGGACGCGGCCAGGCGTGCCCGCGGCGCCCGGGTCGGCTGCGTAGCCGCGGCGGGCGCTGCCGGTGTAGGTGAGCGAGTCGCCGATGTCGCCGAAGTCCTTCAGCCACCCCAGGAGTCTCTCCTGGTCGTCCGCGGTGACTGCGCCGTCGAGCGCGCCCTTGTCCGTGGCCTTCGCGAGGAGTTCCGCGACGTAGCCGTACAGGTCGGCCTTGGCGGTCCTGTACCGCACGGGGGCGGTCATGCCCGCCTTCTCGTCGAAGAGGTAGGCGTTGGCGTTCTGGTTGGTGAACGCCTCGATGGGGACGCCCAGTTCGCGGCAGTAGTCGAGGGTGAGCATCCACTGCGCGAGGCGGGCGGGGCCGGCGTTCATGTACTGGCCGTCGCTGAAGTGCGCCTGCTGGCGGTTGCCCGCGGTGTCGGTGGTGGTGTCGCCGCCGCGCACCGTGAAGTTCCGGCCGCCGGTACGGTCGCGGGCTTCGAGGACCGTGCAGTCGTAGCCCGCTTTGCCCAGTTCGTAGGCGGAGGCGAGGCCCGCGATGCCGCCGCCCACGATGACGACCTTGGCGGCAGCCCTGCCGCCGAGGGTGAAGTCGCCGGTGCGCGGGGCGCGGTAGCCCGCCTCGCGCTGTGCGGCCTGGGCGGCGGTGGGGGCGAGTCCCATGGCGCCCATGGTCGCGAGCATGGCGCCCGCGCCTCCGGTGATCCCTACCGTGCGCAGGAATCCCCGCCGGCTCGTGCCCGTGGAGTTGGTGGTGGGTGTCTGACGCATGTCCCGGACCCCTTCCTGACCGTCTTCCGGTCATTCGGTCGCCGGGAGCATGCCAATGGCGTGTTTCGGGCCGTGGGTCGCGGCTGGTCCCCCGTGTTGCCCTCCCCTCACGACTGTTACGGGACCCGACACGCGGCGCGGGGGCCGGGGCGCGCGAAAGGCCCGCTCCCCCGAGGGGAAACGGGCCTTCCTCACGTCACCTGCGTCAGCGCGCGGACGGGTGCGACGTCAGCGCACGGGCGTCAGCTCTGGCCGCCGGCCAGCTTCTCGCGCAGCGCGGCCAGCGCCTCGTCCGACGCCAGGGCGCCGGAGTTGTCGCCGGAGTCCGAGGAGTACGAGCCGCCGGAGGACGCCGGGGCGCCGCCCTGGCTCGCGGCCGGAGCCGCCGCGCCCTCGGCCGCAGCCGCCTCGTCCGCCTCGCGGGACTTGATGACCTGCGCCTGGTGCTGCTCGAAGCGCTGCTGCGCCTCGGCGTACTGCGTCTCCCAGGCCTCGCGCTGGGTCTCGTAGCCCTCGAGCCAGTCGTTGGTCTCGGGGTCGAAGCCCTCGGGGTAGATGTAGTTGCCCTGGTCGTCGTAGGACGCCGCCATGCCGTACAGGGTCGGGTCGAACTCGACCGACGCCGGGTCGGTGCCGAAGGACTCGTTGGCCTGCTTCAGCGAGAGGCTGATGCGGCGGCGCTCCAGGTCGATGTCGATGACCTTGACGAAGATCTCGTCGTTGACCTGGACGACCTGCTCCGGGATCTCCACGTGGCGCTCGGCCAGCTCGGAGATGTGGACCAGGCCCTCGATGCCCTCGTCCACGCGGACGAACGCGCCGAACGGAACCAGCTTGGTGACCTTGCCGGGGACGACCTGGCCGATCTGGTGCGTGCGGGCGAACTGCTGCCACGGGTCTTCCTGGGTCGCCTTCAGCGACAGGGAGACGCGCTCGCGGTCCATGTCGACGTCCAGGACCTCGACCGTGACCTCCTGGCCGACCTCGACGACCTCGGACGGGTGGTCGATGTGCTTCCAGGACAGCTCCGAGACGTGCACGAGGCCGTCGACGCCGCCGAGGTCCACGAACGCACCGAAGTTGACGATGGAGGAGACGACGCCCGAGCGCACCTGGCCCTTCTGGAGGGTGGTGAGGAAGGTCTGGCGGACCTCGCTCTGCGTCTGCTCCAGCCAGGCACGGCGGGACAGGACCACGTTGTTGCGGTTCTTGTCCAGCTCGATGATCTTGGCCTCGAGCTCCTTGCCCACGTAGGGCTGGAGGTCGCGGACGCGGCGCATCTCGACGAGGGAGGCCGGCAGGAAGCCACGGAGGCCGATGTCGAGGATGAGACCACCCTTGACGACCTCGATGACCGTACCGGTGACGATGCCGTCCTCTTCCTTGATCTTCTCGATCGTGCCCCAGGCGCGCTCGTACTGGGCGCGCTTCTTGGACAGGATGAGACGGCCTTCCTTGTCCTCCTTCTGGAGAACCAGGGCCTCGATCTCATCGCCCACGGCGACGACCTCGTTGGGGTCGACGTCGTGCTTGATCGAAAGCTCGCGGGAGGGGATGACACCCTCGGTCTTGTAACCGATGTCGAGCAGGACCTCGTCCCGGTCGACCTTCACGATGACGCCGTCGACGATGTCGCCGTCGTTGAAGTACTTGATCGTCTCGTCGATCGCGGCGAGGAAGGCGTCCTCATTACCGATGTCGTTGACCGCAACCTGCGGGGTGGTGGCGGTGGTCTCGGTGCTGCTCGTCATGTGGGAAAGGGCTCCGGTACGGACATTGGATCGTAGGTACTGCTACGCCGAGAGCCCGATATCGCCTCAGTGGAACCAGGCCAGCCCGGGAAGCGCCGACCCGGGAACCGGGCAAGCGCCTCGACGAACCGAGGAGACTCCAAAGATGCGAGCGCGGCTGCTACGTCTGAGGCGCGCAAGCCCGCAGCGCAACCTTTAGCATACGGGGGCGGCCAGGCATGGTCAATGCGCGAAGGCGCCCACCGGGGGCGGAACGCCGCATACCGGAAAGCGGCACGTCGTACGCGGTCCCCGGGCGGCCCGGCCGGACACCGGCCGCGGAGCCGGGTGCTCCGCAGGACCCTCGCCCCGCGCCGCACACGGCGCACTGCCAGACTCGGCACGGCGGCGGACCTCGTCCCGGAACCGGGAATATTTTACGACGCCGACCGGGCCCGAGACCATCCCCACCACCCCTTCCCCTTCCCCTCCGTATCTTCGTCCGCATCCGCATCTTCGTCCGCGTCCGCGGACCGCGGACGCCTCCGCACTTCCACCACGAGACACCACGACGGGCACGATGAACCAAGAGCACGGCGCACACCGGCACGGCACCCCTGTCCCCGCAGTCCCTCCTGTCCCCGCCGGCCCCGCTCCCTGGAGCGGGGCCGCGGCCAACGCGGAGCCTCCGGAGCCCGAGGCGGCACGCCGCCCGTCCGGCGCCGCGGAGAGCGCGCGGGCCAACCGCGGATGGTGGGACAGGAACGCCGACGAGTACCAGGTCGAGCACGGCACGTTCCTCGGCGACGACCGCTTCGTCTGGTGCCCCGAGGGGCTCGACGAGATGGAGGCGGAGCTGCTCGGCCCGCTGGAGTCGCTGCGCGGGCTCGATGTCCTGGAGATCGGCGCGGGCGCCGCCCAGTGCTCGCGGTGGCTCGCCGCGCAGGGCGCGCGGCCTGTCGCCCTCGACCTCTCGCACCGCCAGCTCCAGCACGCCCGCAGGATCGACGACGAGCGCGCGGACTCGGTGGCGCTCGTGCAGGCGGACGCGGGGGTGCTGCCCTTCCGCGACGGCGCCTTCGACCTGGCGTGCTCGGCGTACGGGGCGATCCCGTTCGTCGCCGACCAGGTGGGGGTGTTCCGCGAGGTGCGCAGGGTGCTGCGGCCCGGCGGGCGCTGGGTGTTCTCGGTGACGCACCCGGTGCGCTGGGCGTTCCCCGACGAGCCGGGTCCTGAGGGGCTGACGGCGTCGATGTCGTACTTCGACAGGACCCCGTACGTGGAGCAGGACGGGAGCGGCCGCGCGGTCTACGTGGAGCACCACAGGACGCTCGGGGACCGGGTGCGGGACCTGGGGGCCGCCGGGTTCCGGCTGCTCGACCTGGTGGAGCCGGAGTGGCCCGCCTGGAACACGCAGGAGTGGGGCGGCTGGTCGCCGCTGCGCGGCGCGGTGCTGCCCGGCACCGCGATCTTCGTCTGCGTACGGGACTGAGCCGTGCCGCCCGTACGCGAGGAGGCGCTCGCCGCGCTGCCCGTCGCCGCGGCCGTGCCCGAGCTGGCGGCGGCGCTGGACGCGGCGGGCGCCGCGGTGCTGTGCGCGCCGCCCGGCACGGGCAAGACGACGCTCGTGCCGCCGGCGCTCGCCGGGCTGCTGCCGGGCGCGCAGGGGCCGGTGCGGCGGGTGCTCGTGGCGGAGCCGCGGCGCATCGCCGCGCGCGCCGCCGCCCGGCGGATGGCCTGGCTGCTGGGCGAGAGGACCGGCGAGCGCGTCGGGTTCACGGTGCGCGGCGAGCGCGCGGTGGGGCGCTCGACGGTGGTGGAGGTCGTCACCACGGGCGTGCTGCTCCAGCGGCTCCAACGCGACCAGGAGCTCTCCGGCGTGGACGTGGTGGTGCTCGACGAGTGCCACGAGCGGCATCTGGACGCGGACACGGCGGCCGCCTTCCTGCTGGACGTGCGGGCCGCGCTGCGGCCCGAGCTGCGGCTCGTCGCGGCCTCGGCGACGACGGACGCAGCGGGCTGGTCCGCGCTGCTCGGCGACGCGCCGGTGGTCGAGGCGAGCGGGGTCTCGTACCCGGTGGAGGTGGTGTGGGCGCCGCCGGCGCGGCCGGTGCGGCCGCCGCACGGCATGCGGGTCGACCCTGCGCTGCTCGCCCATGTCGCGTCGGTGGTGCGCCGGGCGCTTGCGGAGCGGCCGGAGGGCGACGTGCTGGCCTTCCTGCCCGGTGTGGGCGAGATCGCCCGGGTGGCGGGGCAGCTTGGGGACGTGCGGGCGCTGGGGGCCGAGGTGCTCCAGGTGCACGGCAGGGCGCCGGCCGCCGTGCAGGACGCGGTGCTCGCCGGGCCGTCGGACGGGCGGCGGGTGGTGCTCTCGACGGCCGTCGCCGAGTCGAGCCTGACCGTGCCGGGGGTGCGCACGGTGGTGGACGCGGGCCTCGCCCGCGAGCCGCGCACGGACCACGCGCGGGGGCTCCCGGCGCTGACGACCGTCCGGGTCTCGCAGGCGGGCGCCGCGCAGCGGGCGGGCCGCGCGGGGCGCGAGGCGCCCGGCGCGGTGTACCGGTGCTGGGACCAGGCGGAGCACGGCAGGCTGCCCCGCTTCCCCGCGCCGGAGATCAAGGTGGCCGACCTGACGGCGTTCGCGCTCCAGGCGGCGTGCTGGGGCGACCCCGGCGCCTCGGGCCTCGCGCTGCTCGACCCGCCGCCCGCGGGCTCGCTCGCCGCCGCGCGCGCGGTGCTCGGGGCGATCGGCGCGACCGGGCGGGACGGCAGGGTGACGCCGCGCGGCACACGGCTCGCCGGGCTCGGCGTGCACCCCAGGCTCGCGCGTGCGCTGCTCGACGGCGCCGGGCGGGTGGGCGCGCGGCGCGCGGCCGAGGTGGTGGCGCTGCTGAGCGAGGAGCCGCCCCGCTCGTACGGGGACGACCTCGCGGCGGCCCTGCGCTCGGCGCGGGCCGGCGGCGACGCGTACGGGGCCAGGTGGCGACAGGAGGTGCGGCGGCTCGAAGGCGCCCTGCCGGGCGGAGGGCGCGCCCCGTCGGGACGGGTCGGCGACGACGCCGCGGCCGGTCTGCTCGCCGCGCTCGCCTTCCCCGAGCGGGTGGCGGCGGCGCGGGGCGGCGGCGCGTACCTGATGGTGTCGGGGACCGGGGCTGAGCTGGGCGAGGGGTCGCGGCTGCGCGGCCAGGAGTGGCTCGCGGTCGCGGTGGCCGACCGGCCCGCGTCCGCCGCGGCCGCGCGGGTGCGGCTCGCGGCCGTGATCGAGGAGGACACGGCGCTCGCCGCTGCCGGCGACCTGCGCTCGGCGGGCGAGGAGGTCCGCTGGGAGGACGGCGACGTGGTGGCCAGGCGCGTGGAGCGGCTCGGGGCGGTCGAGCTGTCCGTACGGCCGCTGCGCGACGCGCCCGCCGCACCGGTGCGGGCCGCGCTGCTCGACGGGCTGCGCCGCGAGGGGCTCGGGCTGCTGCGCTGGACGCGGGAGGCCGAACAGCTGCGGGACCGGCTGGCGTTCCTGCGGCGCGCGGTGGGCGGCGGCTGGCCGGACGTGTCGGACGCCGCGCTGCTCGACCGGGCGGACGACTGGCTCGAACCTGAGCTGTCCAGGGCCCGGCGCCGCGCCGACCTGGCGCGGATCGAAGCGGGGCAGGCGCTGCGGCGGCTGCTGCCGTGGGCGAGCGGCGAGGCCGCGCGCCTCGACGAGCTGGCGCCCGAACGGATCGAGGTGCCGAGCGGCTCGCGGATCAGGGTGGCGTACGACGGGGAGCAGCCGGTGCTCGCGGTGAAGCTCCAGGAGGTGTTCGGGCTGCGGGAGACGCCCGTGCTCGCGGGCGTGCCGGTGCTGGTGCACCTGCTCTCGCCCGCCGGCCGTCCGGCCGCGGTCACCGCGGACCTGGCGTCGTTCTGGCGGGACGGCTACCGCGCGGTGCGGGCGGAGCTGCGCGGCCGCTATCCGCGCCACCCGTGGCCGGAGGACCCGTCGACGGCCGAGGCCACGCGGCGGGTGCGGCCGAGGAGCAGCTGAGCGCCGTACGCCCCGCGGACGTCTTCCCGCGGGGCGTACGGCGCTCCCGGGCGGCCTGCGCGGCCCGGGGCGGCTACTTCTTCGCCGAGGCCGAGGCCGAAGCTGATGCCGAGGCTGAGGGGGACGGGGACGCGGAGCCGGACGCCGAGGGCGAGGCGGACGACGACGGGGAGGGCGGGCCCGACGGCGGGTCGGAGGGCGCGACGGCCGCGATGACCTCGACGCCGATCGTGACGGTGCCGCCGCCCTCGGCAGTGAGCACCACCGTGAACCGCCCGGTGTCCTTGCCCGCGGTGAGCACCGGCAGGGTGAGGGTGCCGTCGGCGGCCGTGGTCAGGCCGGACAGCGTCGTGGCCGTCCTGCCCGCCCCGCCCGCGGTCTTGAAGAACGGCCCGCCCTCCTGCACCGGCTTGCCGTCCTTGTCGAGGATCTCCGCGGAGACGGCGACCTTGGCCGCGGCCTCGCCCTTCAGCGTGGCCTTGACGGCGACGGGCTGCTTGAAGTCGCTGCCCGCCACCGCGCTCTGATCGCCGGCCTTGCCGAGGTAGGCGAGGGCGTCGGCGGTGTGCGGGGTGACGGTCGCGGTGAAGTCGACGGCGGGGGCGTCCCCTGCCGTGGCCCGTACGGTGAACGTGCCCGTCTTGTCGCCCGCCTTGACGGCGGGCGCGTTCGCCGTGCCGTCCTTGCCGGTGGTGACGGTGGCCTTGGTGCCGCTCTTGTCGCCGCCCTTGTCGAAGCGGGCATCGGTGCCGCCGGTGATCTCGAAGGTGACGGCGACCCCGGCGACGGGCTTTCCGGCGTCGTCCACGGCGCGCACCTGGGGCTGCTCGGCGAAGAGCGCGCCGGCCACGGCGGTCAGCCGGTCGTCCACGGTCTTGACGAGGGACTTGAACGCCGGTCCCGTGGCGGGCGGCGTCGTGGAGCCGTCGCCGGGGGGTGTGGACGGCTTGCCGGGGTCGCTCGGGGTGGGGGCCCCGGAGGGCGGGGCCGCGGGGTGGCCGGGCTTCGAGGCGGACGGCGTGCCGGAGGGGGTCGGTGGGGGGCTGCTCGACGGGTCGGCCGAGGGCAGCGGGTCGAAGGACTCCGTCGGGGACACGGAGCCCGCGCCGTCCGGGATCTCGTGGGTGCCCTTGAGGTAGTACTCGTACCAGGACAGGACGGTGTCGAGGTACTGCTGCGACTGGTTGTAGCCGAGGATCGCGGCGTTCATGTCGGCCTGGACCGTCATGTCGTGGTTGCTCGCGCAGAGCTTGGCGCCCGCGGCGAGCGCGGCGTCGAAGATGTTGTTGGGGTCCTTGACGCCGTCGTGGTTGCCGTCGCGGCCCCAGGTGCGCCAGGTCGACGGGATGAACTGCATGGGGCCCACGGCCCGGTCGTGCACCGTGTCCTGGTCGTAGAGACCGTGGTCGGTGTCCGTGATGTCCGCGAAGCCGTTCCCGTCGAGGACGGGGCCCAGTATCGGGCTGAGGGTGGTGCCGCCGGCGTCGACCGCGCCGCCGCGCGCCTGGCCCGACTCGACCTTGCCGATCGCGGCGAGCAGCTGCCACGGCAGGCGGCACTGCGGGTTGGTCTCCTTCAGCGCCTGCTCGGCCTGCTTGTACGCGGCGAGGACCGTGGCGGGGATGCCCGACTCCTGCGGGCCGCCCGCCGCCGTACCTCCGGGCTCCGCGGTGGCGCCGGCCGCGGGCGTCGGCGACGCGAGCGGCGGAAGGTCGGTGTAGTAGGGCGAGTTGCCCGTCGCGGTGTCCGGGCCCTGGTCCTGTGCGTCCCCGGCACTGCGCTGTCCGCCGCCGGTGAGCGGCGCGGTGAGCCCGGGGGCCTGCGAGGCGGACAGTGCGGCGATGGCGACCGCGGCGACCGCGGTGCTGGTCGCGCCTCTGCGCAGCCTGCGACCGAAAAGCGCTGCCATGACGAATGACCTCCCCCAGAACGACACTTCGCGCTCCCGCGCCCCGACCCAGGTGACCCTACGACACCACTTGGCGCGGGGACAGCGTCCCCTGACCGCTTTTCACCGGTTCGCCACCTGTGAGTTGCCCGCCGCTTGCCCGGCTCACAGGAAGACGGGCCCCGCGGCGGCAGCGGGGCATGCGAACGGCGGGCGGCGGGCGGCCCTTGCGGGTGCGCCCGCCGCCCGCCGCGCGGCCGGTGGATGGTGGCTCAGTGCGCCGCGGACTCCCAGTCGGCGCCCGAGCCGATGGACACGTCGAGCGGGGCGCGGAGCTGGGCCGCTGCGGGCATCTCGCGGCGCAGCAGCTCCTCGACGCGCGCCCGCTCGCCGGGGGCGATCTCCAGCACGATCTCGTCGTGGACCTGGAGCAGCATCCGGGACCCGAGGCCCTCCTCGGTCAGGGCGCGGTCGACGTTGAGCATCGCGATCTTGACGATGTCCGCGGCGGTGCCCTGGATGGGCGCGTTGAGCGCCATGCGCTCGGCGGTCTCGCGGCGCTGGCGGTTGTCGCTGTTGAGGTCGGGCAGGTAGCGGCGGCGGCCGAGCATGGTCTCGGTGTAGCCCGTGGCGCGCGCCTCGTCGACGACGCGCCGCAGGTAGTCCCGCACGCCGCCGAACCGCTCGAAGTAGTTCTCCATCAGGACGCGCGCCTCGGCCGCCTCGATGCCGAGCTGCCCGGAGAGGCCGAACGCCGAGAGCCCGTAGGCGAGTCCGTACGACATCGCCTTGATCTTGCGCCGCATCTCCGGGTCGACGGCGCCCTTCTCGACGTCGAACACCTGGGAGGCGACCGTGGTGTGCAGGTCCTCGCCCGAGGTGAACGCCTCGATGAGGCCCTCGTCCTCGGAGAGGTGGGCCATCACGCGCAGTTCGATCTGGCTGTAGTCGGCCGTCATCAGCGACTCGTACCCCTCGCCGACGACGAAGCCGCGGCGGATGGCGCGGCCCTCGTCCGTGCGGACGGGGATGTTCTGGAGGTTGGGCTCGGTGGAGGAGAGCCGGCCCGTCGCGGCGACGGTCTGGTTGAACGTGGTGTGGATGCGGCCGTCGGCGGCGATGGTCTTGATCAGACCCTCGACCGTGACGCGCAGCTTGGCCTGCTCCCGGTGGCGCAGCATGATCACCGGCAGCTCCTGCTCGGTCTGCGCGGCGAGCCAGGCGAGGGCGTCGGCGTCGGTGGTGTAGCCCGTCTTGGTCTTCTTCGTCTTCGGCAGGCCGAGCTCGCCGAAGAGGACCTCCTGGAGCTGCTTGGGCGAGCCGAGGTTGAACTCGTGGCCCGCCGCGGCGTGCGCCTCCTTCACGGCCTGCTGCACGGCCCCGGCGAACTGCTCCTCCATGGCCTCCAGATGGGCCCGGTCGGCGGCGATGCCGTGCCGTTCGAGGCGGGCGAGCATGGCGGACGTGGGCAGCTCGATCTCGGTGAGCAGGCCGGCGGCGCCGACCTCGGCGAGCCGCTCGGTGAAGGCGTCCCCGAGGTCGAGGACGGCGCGCGCCTGCGCCATCAGCGCCTCGGCCTCTGCCCGCTCGTCGGTGCCGAACGCGAGCTGCCCGTCGGCCGCGGCCGGCGGGCTCAGCTCGCGGCCCAGGTACTCGACGGCGAGGGAGTCGAGTGCGAAGGAGCGGCGCCCGGGCTTGACGAGGTAGGCGGCGAGCGCGGTGTCCATGCCGACACCCGCGACGCGCCAGCCGTGCTCGGGGGCGACCCGCATCAGGTTCTTGGCGCCGTGCAGGACCTTCGGGCGGTCGGCGTCGCCGAGCCACTCGGCGAAGGCGCGCTCGTCCGCCTCGTCGAGCTGGGTGGTGTCGAACCAGGCGGCGGGCCCCTCCGCGGCGGCGAGTGCGATCTCGCTGATGTTGCCCGTGCCGAGCGCCCAGCTGTCGACCGTGGCGACGCCGAGGGGCTCGGCGCCGTGCTCGGCGAGCCAGGGCCCGAGCTCGCCCGTGGACAGGACGGACCCGTCGAGCTCGACGCCCGCCGCGGGCGCGGGCGGCTCCGCATCGGCCGCGCCGGGGTCGACGGCGAGGAGCCGCTCGCGCAGGCTGGGGTTGCGGATCTCCAGGACTTCGAGCACGCCCGTGAGCGCGGTGCGGTCGTACGGGGCGCGGGCCAGGTCGGCCACGGCCCTCGGCAGCGGCACGTCCTTGACCATCTCGGTGAGGCGGCGGTTGAGCTTCACCGATTCGAGGTGGTCGCGGAAGTTCTGCCCGGCCTTGCCCTTGACCTCCTCGGCGCGCTCGACCAGCTCGGCGAACGAGCCGAACTGGTTGATCCACTTGGCGGCGGTCTTCTCGCCGACGCCGGGGATGCCGGGGAGGTTGTCCGAGGGGTCGCCGCGCAGCGCAGCGAAGTCGGGGTACTGCGCGGGGGTCAGCCCGTACTTCTCGTGGACCTTCTCCGGGGTGTAGCGGGTGAGCTCGGAGACGCCCTTGGTGGGGTAGAGCACCGTGGTGCGGTCGCTGACCAGCTGGAAGGAGTCCCGGTCGCCGGTGACGATCAGGACCTCGAAGCCCTCGGCCTCCGCCTGGGTGACGAGCGTCGCGATGATGTCGTCCGCCTCGAAGCCCTCGACGGCGAAGCGCTCCGCGTGCATCGCGTCGAGCAGCTCCCCGATGAGTTCGACCTGTCCCTTAAACTCGTCAGGGGTCGTGGAGCGGTTCGCCTTGTACTCCGGGAACTCGCCGGAGCGCCAGGTCTTCCGCGACACGTCGAACGCGACGGCGAAGTGCGTCGGTGCTTCGTCGCGCAGCGTGTTCGCCAGCATCGACGCGAAGCCGTAGATGGCGTTGGTCGGCTGCCCCGACGCGGTGGTGAAGTTCTCCGCGGGCAGCGCGAAGAACGCCCGGTACGCCAGGGAGTGCCCGTCCATGAGGAGCAGGCGCGGACGGTCTTGCGGGGTCTTCTTCGATGCTGTCTCAGCCACGCGTCCGATCCTGCCACGCCGCACCGACATTCCCGACCGCCGTCGGCGTGCCCGGGGCGGCGGCCGCCCGGCCCGGGGGCGCGGGCCGCCGGGCACCGCGCGGCTTTTCCGGTGGGCCACGTCACATCGGGGCGCAGGACCCGGCGGCCCGCCCGCATGGGATCATTGAATATTGTAGACAGTTCGCGCTATCCGGCCCTGTCCGGTGCGGGTTCCCCCACCCGGAGCCCGGCAGAGAGTGAGAGCACCATGGTCAGCAAGCCCCCCGCGGAGGACCCTGCCCAGGACGCGCCGCGGATCAGCCCGCCGAAGCACGCCGCCGCCGGCATCCCCGCCGTACGCCACAGCCTCCAGATCGCGCAGCGGCAGATGGGCGCGGCCCGCACCGCACGTACGCTCCTCAAGGTCAACCAGAAGAACGGCTTCGACTGCCCGGGCTGCGCCTGGCCCGAGGGCGAGCACCGGCACATCGCCGAGTTCTGCGAGAACGGCGCCAAGGCCGTCGCCGAGGAGGCGACCGTGCGCCGGGTGACGCCGGAGTTCTTCGCCGCGCACCCGCTCTCCGACCTGGCCACCCGCAGCGGCTACTGGCTGGGGCAGCAGGGCCGCATCACCGAGCCCGTGCTGTTCGAGCGGGGCGAGGACCCGGAGGCGGACGGCCACTACCGGCCGGTCTCCTGGGAGCGCGCCTTCGCGATCATCGCGGAGGAGTTGCGCGCCCTCGCCTCCCCCGACGAGGCCCTCTTCTACACCTCGGGCCGCACCAGCAACGAGACGGCGTTCCTGCTGCAGCTGTTCGCCCGCGAGTTCGGCACGAACAACCTGCCCGACTGCTCCAACATGTGCCACGAGTCGTCGGGTTCCGCGCTCACGGAGACCATCGGCATCGGCAAGGGGAGCGTCTCCCTCGAAGACCTGCACCGCGCGGACCTGATCGTGGTGGCGGGGCAGAACCCGGGCACCAACCACCCGCGGATGCTCTCCGCCCTGGAGAAGGCGAAGGCCGCCGGCGCGAAGATCATCTCCGTCAACCCGCTGCCGGAAGCGGGACTCGAACGGTTCAAGAACCCGCAGACCGCGAAGGGCACCCTCAGGGGCGCCGCCCTCACCGACCTGTTCCTCCAGATCAGGATCGGTGGCGACCAGGCCCTGTTCCGGCTGCTGAACAAACTGGTCCTTGAGACCCCGGGCGCCGTCGACCAGGAGTTCGTGGACGAGCACACCCACGGCTTCGACGACTTCGTGAAGGTCGCGCGCGACGCCGACTGGGACGAGACGCTCGCCGCCACCGGCCTCACCCGCGAGGAGATCGGACAGGCACTCGACCTGGTGCTCGCATCGGAGCGCACCATCGTCTGCTGGGCCATGGGCCTCACCCAGCACAAGCACTCCGTGCCGACCATCAGGGAAGTCGTCAACTTCCTGCTGCTGCGCGGCAACATCGGCCGCCCCGGCGCCGGGGTCTGCCCGGTGCGCGGCCACTCCAACGTGCAGGGCGACCGCACCATGGGCATCTTCGAGCGGCCCGCCGCCGAGTTCCTCGACGCCCTCGACCGCGAGTTCTCCATCACCTCGCCGCGCCACCACGGCTACGACGTCGTACGGGCCATCGAGGCGATGCGCGACGGCGCGGCCAAGGTCTTCTTCGCGATGGGCGGCAACTTCGTCGCGGCCACCCCCGACACCGACGTCACCGAGGCGGCCATGCGCACCACCCGCCTCACCGTGCACGTCTCCACCAAGCTCAACCGCTCCCACGCGGTGACCGGCGCCCGCGCCCTGATCCTGCCGACGCTCGGCCGCACCGACCGCGACGTGCAGGCGGGCGGCCGGCAGGTGGTGACGGTCGAGGACTCCATGGGCATGGTCCACGCGTCCCGCGGCAACCTGCCGCCCGCCTCCCCGCACCTGCTGTCCGAGCCGGCCATCGTCGCCCGGATGGCGCGCGCCGTCCTCGGTGGGGCGTCCCGCACCCCGTGGGAGGAGTTCGAGCGGGACTACGCGGCGATCCGCGACCGCATCGCCCGGGTCGTCCCCGGCTTCGAGGACTTCAACCGGCGGGTCGCCGACCCGAACGGCTTCGCGCTGCCCCACGCGCCGCGCGACGAGCGCCGCTTCCCCACCGCCACCGGCAAGGCCAACTTCACCGCCGCGCCCGTCGAGGTGCCCGAGGTGCCGCCCGGCCGGCTGCTGCTGCAGACCCTGCGCTCCCACGACCAGTACAACACCACGATCTACGGCCTCGACGACCGCTACCGCGGCATCACAGACGGCCGCCGCGTCGTACTGGTCAACCCGGAGGACGCGCGCGAACTCGGCCTCGTGGACGGCGCGTACACCGACCTCGTCAGCGAGTGGAAGGACGGCGTGGACCGCCGCGCCCCGCACTTCCGCGTCGTCCACTACCCGACGGCACGCGGCTGCGCGGCCGCGTACTACCCGGAGACGAACGTGCTGGTCCCGCTGGGCTCCACCGCGGACACCAGCAACACGCCTGCGAGCAAGTCCGTGGTCGTGCGCTTCGAACCCGCGGCACAGGACGCCGGCGGCGCGTCTGGTAAGTAGGGGGAGCCACACACCACGCACAGGATCGGAGCCGGGCCCATGGCCGACACGTACGAGACCGGCGGGACGGACGGGCCGTCCGGCACGCCGGGACCGAAGCTGCCGCAGGACATCGTCGACGAGTACGCGGCGCTCGGCACCGACCTGCCCGCGCTGTTCTCCGCGGGCCACCTCGGCATCCGGATGGGCATCGAGATCACGGAGGCGTCCGCCGACCGTGTCGTCGGCACCATGCCCGTGGAGGGCAACACGCAGCCGTACGGGCTGCTGCACGGCGGCGCCTCCGCGGTGCTCGCCGAGACCCTCGGCTCCGTGGGCGCCATGCTGCACGGCCGCAGCGGCAAGATCGCGGTGGGCGTCGATCTCAACTGCACGCACCACAGGGGACTCTCGTCCGGCACCGTGACCGGCGTCGCGACCCCGGTGCACCGCGGGCGCTCGACCACCACGCACGAGATCGTCATCAGCGACGAGCAGGGACGGCGCGTGTGCACCGCCCGCCTCACCTGCCTCCTGCGGGACGCCCCCGCACCCACGCGGTAGGCGCGGCACGCCCCCGCGGCGCCGGAGCGGATCATCTCCCGCTCCGGCGCCGCCTGTTGTGTCACCGAAGGTGACGGCATACCGTTCCCCCATGGCGAGAACGCCCCACCGGGGCCCGGCCCGCGGCCGGTCAGCCGCAGTGCGGGAAGCGGGCCCGCGGTGACCGGATCCGGGCCCGTTTCCGGCGCAGCGGCGGGCGGAGGACCCGAGCCGGAGCGACCCGTTCCGCACCCGGGCGGCACACCGCACGCCACCGCAGGCCCCACCGCCCCGCGCGATGTCGTCAGCGGCGCCCGCCCCCTGCGCCACCGCAGGGCCGCCACCGCCCTCGGCATCGCCTGCGCACTGCTGCTCGGCGGAATCGCCGCCGCCAACACCCTGCACCGACCAGTGCGTTCCGAGGACGCGCGGGGACCTGGACGGATCCGCTCCGTCGCCTACCGCGGCCTCACCCTCCCCACCGCACCCGGAAAACACACCTTCACACTCCATGTGCGCATCACCGCCGCGCCCGGCCCCTCCGCCACCGTGCAGGACGTGCGCCACCCGTTCACCGGACTCACCACCCGCAGCAGCCCGGCCGCGCCCTTCACCGTGACCGAACGGCACCCGCGCGACGTGGCGTTGACGATCACCGTGCGGGACTGCGCCGCCGTGCCGCTCGATGTCCGACTGCCTTTCCTGGACGTAACACTGCGTTACAGGAACGACATGCAGCACCACACCGAAGTACTGGACCGCGCCTACGCCACCGACATCACCGCCGCGCTGCGCGACCTCTGCCGGGCGACAGCAGCATGATCGACCCAAGCCCCTTAGCGGAACTGGGCGTTCTCAGGATGTGAACACAGAGCCGCCGTACGGAAACACCCGATCTGCCCACACTGTGCCCCCGTCATCTCCTCCTGGTCATAACAAGAAAGTCACAGCATCGGTCCGCTGGGCGCCCGAGGTGTCCCATCTCGCCTAGAGTCACGCCCAGTTACCGCGCCGCCGGGCGCGCCCATTCGAAACCCGGTGCCACCCCGTACGACCCGGCGAGACATCCGGCCACCTCGCCCGAGGCGGCCGGGCCAGGGAGAGGATCTACCGTGCGACAGCGTTCCACACTCATACTCACCGCGGTGCTCACCACCGGAGCACTCACCCTCACCGCCTGCGGGTCGCGCGACAGCAAGGACTCCGGCAGCGGATCCGGCGGCTCCGGCGGCAACACCACCGTCACCATCGGCGTCGACGCGCCCCTCACCGGGCAGAACTCCGCCACCGGCCTCGGCCTCCAGTACGGCGTGCAGATCGCCGCCGACCAGGCCAACGCCAAGAAGACCGTGCCCGGCGTGACCTTCAAGGTCAAGGCGCTCGACGACAAGGCGCTGCCCGCCACCGGCCAGCAGAACGCCACCCAGCTCGTCGCCGACAAGACCGTCATCGCCGCCGTCGGACCGCTCAACTCCGGTGTCGCGACCAACATGCAGCAGGTCTTCTCCAGCGCAGACATGGTCGAGATCTCGCCCGCCAACACGGCGCCCGAGCTCACCCAGGGCAAGAACTGGCAGACCGGCAAGAAGACACGCCCCTTCAAGACGTACTTCCGCACCGCGACCACCGACGCCCTCCAGGGCGGCTTCGCGGCCCAGTACGCCAGCGAGAACCTCAAGAAGAAGAAGGCCTTCGTCGTCGACGACAAGCAGACCTACGGCTCCGGCCTGGCGAAGCTGTTCAAGCAGAACTTCCTCAAGGACGGCGGGAAGGTCGTCGGCGAGGACCACGTCAACACCGGCGACAAGGACTTCTCCACCCTCGTCACCAAGATCAAGAACTCCGGCGCCGACATCCTCTACTACGGCGGCCAGTACGACGAGTCCCAGCTGATCACCAAGCAGCTCAAGGACGTCGGCGCCAAGATCCCGCTCATGGGCGGCGACGGCATGTTCTCCGACACGTACATCAAGACCGCGGGCAAGGAGTCCGAGGGCGACCTCGCCACCTCCGTCGGCGCGCCCCTCGACACCGAGCCCGCCGCCAAGGACTTCATCGCCACCTACAAGGCCAAGAAGTACCCCGGCGACTACAGCACCTACGGCGGCTACTCCTTCGACGCGGCCAGCGCGATCATCAACGCCGTCGGCAAGATCGCCAAGGACGGCAAGCTGCCCTCCGACGCCCGCAAGCAGCTCGTCTCCGCCGTCCAGGCCAGCGACTTCCAGGGCATCGCAGGCCCCGTCAAGTTCGACCAGTACGGCGACACCGCCAACAAGCAGCTGACCGTCTACCAGGTCACCAACGGCAAGTGGAAGGCCGTCAAGAGCGGCACCTTCAACGGCTGACCGGCCCCTCGGGGCACCCGGCACCACGCCGAACACACCACATACAGCCCCACCGTGCGCCCGGTACCGCAGCACAGCGGTACCGGGCGCACCGGAACCCGGCCGCCCGAAGCAGCGGGCAGCGCCGGGCCCCGCCCGCACACACCACACCTGACCCACATGGAGGCCATGCGGTGAACACCCTGCCGCAGCAGCTGGCCAACGGGCTGTTCCTCGGCTCGATGTACGGGCTGATCGCCATCGGCTACACGATGGTGTACGGCATCGTCCAGCTCATCAACTTCGCCCACGGCGAGATATTCATGACCGGAGGCTTCGGCGCACTCACCGTCTGGCTCTGGCTCCCCCACGGCATATCCATGTGGATAGCCGTCCCCCTCATGCTCGTCGGCGGGGCCCTCGTCGCCGTCCTCATCGCCGTCGGCGCCGAACGCTTCGCCTACCGGCCCCTGCGCGGCGCACCACGGCTCGCACCGCTCATCACCGCCATCGGCCTCTCCCTGGCGCTCCAGCAGATCGTCTTCAACCTCTACCCCGACGCCAAGTCCAACCGGCCCTTCCCCCAACTCCCCTTCGGGCCCTACCACCTCGGCTCCATCAGCATCCAGAGCGGCGACGTCTTCCTCATCGCCGCCGGCGTCGTCTGCATGACCGGGCTCGCCTTCTTCGTCAGGACCTCGCGCACCGGCCGCGCCATGCAGGCCACCGCCCAGGACCCCGACACCGCGCGCCTCATGGGCATCAACACCGACCGCATCATCGTGGTCGCCTTCGCCATCGGCGGCCTCTTCGCCGCCGTCGCCGGCATCTCCTACGGATTCAAGTACGGCAACGTCGACTACTCCATGGGCTTCCAGGCCGGCCTCAAGGCCTTCACCGCCGCCGTCCTCGGCGGCATCGGCAACATCTACGGCGCCATGCTCGGCGGCGTCGTCCTCGGCCTCGCCGAGGCCATGGCCACCGCCTACATCTCCGACATCCCCGGCATGGAGCAGTTCGGCGGCCAGGCATGGGCATCCGTCTGGGCGTTCATCCTCCTCATCCTCGTACTCCTGCTGAGGCCACAAGGGCTGCTCGGCGAGCGCGTCGCGGACAGGGCGTGACCACCATGACCACCACAGCAGCACAGCACACCCCGGCACCCGGGACCGGCAGCCAGAGGCCCGGCGCCCTCCCCCTGCCCGAGCGTGCCGCCGAGGCACTCGTCCTCGTCGGCGGACTCGGCACCGTCGTCTCCGCCTTCATGTCCTGGACCTGGACCAGCGACTTCCCCGGCGACCTCACCGTCTACGGATATCCCGCAGGGCTCCAGATCATCACCCTCGTGGCCGGGGCCCTCACCGTCCTGTTCGGACTCGCCCGCCGCCACACCCGCGGCCTCGGCTGGCTCAACCCGGCACGCTCCGCCAACCCCGTCTTCCTCGCCGCGCTCGCCGCGTTCACCGTCACCTGGTTCAGCGCCCTCGCGATCGCCATCGACCTCGGCGGACTCGTCAACCTCGACCCGGGCGCCTACGTCGCCGCGGTCGCCGGACTGATCGCCCTCCTCGGAGCCCTCGGACTCCCCCACGAAAACACCGGCGTCAAGGCGTACTTCACCAAGGCCGACCACATCCCGCGCGCCGCGCTGCCCGCCCCCTGGGCGCAGCGCGTCATCATCACCCTCTGCGCCGCCCTCGCCCTCGTCGCCTTCAGCTACGGCATCGGCATCGACGACGACGACAGCGAGACCTTCATCGGCTTCGCGCTCCTCGTCATCTTCGCCGCCTGGGCCCTCAACGCCGCGGGACTCTTCGAGCGGTTCTCCGAACTCAACGGCCGCCACAAGGGGTTCGCCACCGGCATGGCCTTCCTCGCCGCCGTGGCCTTCCCCTTCACCCAGGCCGACGACCACAACGCCAACCTCGGCGTCAACATTCTGATCTTCGGCACCGTCGCCCTCGGCCTCAACATCGTCGTCGGCCTCACCGGCCTCCTCGACCTCGGCTACGTCGCCTTCCTCGGCGTCGGCGCCTACGCCGCCGCGCTCGTCTCCGGCAGCCAGTACTCCAGCATCCACATCCAGTTCCCGTTCTGGGCCGCCGCCCTCACCGGCATGGCCGCCTCCCTCGTCTTCGGCGTCCTCATCGGCGCACCCACACTCCGCCTCCGCGGCGACTACCTCGCCATCGTCACCCTCGGCTTCGGAGAGATCTTCCGCATCGCCGTCAACAACCTCGACGGCAGCTCGGGCCCCGACGTCACCAACGGGCCCAACGGCATCTCCAACATCCCCGACCTGAACCTCTTCGGCTTCGACTTCGGGAACGCGCACGACCTCGGCGGCTTCACCATCGGCCGCTTCGCCAACTACTTCTTCCTCATGCTGCTGTTCACCGCGATCGTGGTATTCGTCTTCAAACGCGCCGCGGACAGCCGCATCGGCCGCTCCTGGGTCGCCATCCGCGAGGACGAGACCGCCGCCACCGCCATGGGCATCAACGGCTTCCGCGTCAAGCTCATCGCCTTCGCACTCGGCGCCACCCTCGCCGGACTCGCCGGCACCGTCAGCGCCCACGTCACCTACAGCGTCGTGCCCACCCCGTACCAGTTCGCCGGAGCCGCCCCGCCCAACTCCGCGTTCCTCCTCGCCGCCGTCGTCCTCGGCGGCATG
This sequence comes from Streptomyces sp. NPDC047002, assembly GCF_040704505.1. NCBI lineage: Bacteria > Bacillati > Actinomycetota > Actinomycetes > Kitasatosporales > Streptomycetaceae > Streptomyces > Streptomyces sp. NPDC047002. Next base: position 40,438 of record NZ_JBEYWC010000029.1, on the reverse strand, counting down.
GGCACCGTAGGCGGACCCATCCTCGGCGCCGTACTCCTCTACCTCATCCCCGAGAAGCTCGGCTTCCTCCAGAACTACGAACTCCTCGCCTTCGGCATCGCGCTCATCCTCCTGATGCGCTTCCGCCCCGAGGGCATCATCCCCAACCGGCGCCGCCAGCTCGAATTCCACGAGACCGGCCAACTCGACGTCCCCGAAGACGGGCTCCCCGCGGGCACCGTCGGTGTCACCAAGGCGGAGGCATAACGACCATGAGCACCACCGCCACCGCCCCCGGCACGCCCGCGGCCACCACCGTGCTGAACGCCACCGACGTCACCATGCGCTTCGGCGGCCTCACCGCCGTGCGCTCCGTCGGCCTCACCGTCGACAGCGGCGAGATCGTCGGCCTCATCGGCCCCAACGGCGCAGGCAAGACCACCTTCTTCAACTGCCTCACCGGCCTCTACGTCCCCACCGAAGGACGCGTCACCTACCGGGGCACCGTCCTGCCGCCCAAGCCCCACCTCGTCACCAAGGCGGGCATCGCCCGCACCTTCCAGAACATCCGCCTCTTCGCCAACATGACCGTCCTGGAGAACGTCCTCATCGGACGCCACACCAGGACCAAGGAAGGGCTCTGGTCCGCGATCCTGCGCGGCCCCGGCTTCCGCAAGGCAGAAGCCGCCTCCCGCGAACGGGCCATGGAACTCCTGGAGTTCACCGGCCTCCAGCACAAGGCGGACCACCTCGCACGCAACCTCCCCTACGGCGAGCAGCGCAAGCTCGAAATCGCCCGCGCCCTCGCCAGCGACCCCGGGCTCCTCCTCCTCGACGAGCCCACCGCCGGCATGAACCCGCAGGAGACCCGCACCACCGAGGAACTCGTCTTCGCCATCCGCGACCGGGGCATCGCCGTCCTCGTCATCGAGCACGACATGCGGTTCATCTTCAACCTCTGCGACCGCGTCGCCTGCCTCGTCCAGGGCGAGAAGCTCGTCGAAGGCACCCCCGAGGTCGTCCAGGCCGACGAACGCGTGGTCGCCGCCTACCTCGGCACGCCCTACGAGGAAACCCCCGCGAACCCCGACAACAGCACCGAAAGCACCGCCGGCACCGACAGCACGGCCGGCACCGGCACCGCCGCCCCCGCCGCGCACGACACACCGGACGGAGACGACCGATGACCGCACTCCTCGAAGTCGAAGACCTCAAGGTCGCCTACGGCAAGATCGAAGCCGTCAAAGGCATCAGCTTCTCCGTCGAGGCGGGCCAGGTCGTCACCCTCATCGGCACCAACGGCGCCGGCAAGACCACCACCCTGCGCACCCTCTCCGGGCTCCTCAAGCCGTCCGCGGGACGCATCACCTTCGACGGAAAGCCCCTCAACGGCGTACCCGCCCACAAGATCGTCGCACTCGGCCTCGCCCACTCCCCCGAGGGCCGGCACATCTTCCCCCGCCTCACCATCGCGGAGAACCTCCTCCTCGGCGCGTTCCTCCGCACCGACAGGGCCGGCATCGAGAAGGACGTCCAGCGCTCCTACGACCTCTTCCCCATCCTGGGCGAACGCCGCAAACAGGCCGCCGGCACCCTCTCGGGCGGCGAACAGCAGATGCTCGCCATGGGACGCGCCCTGATGTCCCAGCCCAAGCTGCTCATGCTGGACGAACCCTCCATGGGACTCAGCCCCATCATGATGCAGAAGATCATGGCGACCATCGCCGAGCTCAAGACGCGCGGCACCACCATCCTGCTCGTCGAGCAGAACGCCCAGGCCGCGCTCTCCCTCGCCGACCAGGGACACGTCATGGAGATCGGCAACATCGTCCTGTCCGGCACCGGACAGCACCTCCTCCACGACGAGTCCGTCCGCAAGGCCTACCTCGGCGAGGACTGAACGGACACCGGCCGCCACCGGCACCGCACGCGAAGAGGCCCGCCCCGGAACCACATCCGGAGCGGGCCTCCCCGCACCCGCACCACCGCGCGCGGGCTACTTCGCCTTCTTCTCCTCGGCGTCCTGGATGACCGCCTCGGCGACCTGCTGCATCGAGAGGCGCCGGTCCATCGACGTCTTCTGGATCCACCGGAACGCCGCGGGCTCCGTCAGCCCGTACTGCGTCTGCAGGACCGACTTCGCGCGGTCCACCAGCTTCCGCGTCTCCAGCCGCTGCGTGAGGTCCGCGACCTCCTGCTCCAGCTGCCGCAGCTCGGTGAAGCGCGACACCGCCATCTCGATCGCCGGCACCACGTCCGACTTGCTGAACGGCTTCACCAGATACGCCATGGCCCCGGCGTCCCGCGCCCGCTCCACCAGATCGCGCTGCGAGAACGCCGTCAGCATCAGCACCGGCGCGATCGACTCGGCGGCGATGCGCTCCGCCGCCGAGATCCCGTCGAGCACCGGCATCTTCACATCGAGGATCACCAGGTCGGGCCGGTGCTCCCTGGCCAGCTCCACGGCACGCTCGCCGTCCCCGGCCTCGCCGACGACGGAGTAGCCCTCCTCTTCGAGCATCTCCTTGAGGTCGAGACGGATCAGCGCCTCGTCCTCCGCGATGACGACGCGCGTCGTCAGCGGCGGGACATGGGCCTTGTCGTCGTCCTCGACGGGCTGTGGCGAGTCGGGGGTGGTCACGGGGCTCCTCGATTCACGGCGGGGCGGTGCTCTCCATGAGCCTACCGATCTGCGATAGGCTGAGACTCGGCGGGTCACCCTCCACCCTCCGATTCCAAGGCCCCAGTACTCCAACTGGTCAGAGAGGCCGCTCTCAAACAGCGGACAGTGTGGGTTCGAATCCCACCTGGGGCACATTTCCTTCATTTCGAAGGTTGGGCCTCTCGGGGTGCGCGACACCCGTTCGAGCTAACTTCCGGCGCCTCCGCCCCCCCTCGTCGGGGCGCCTCTCGACAATCGACCGCATGTACGACATGCAGACGCGCCTACGCGCACTCGCCCTCGTCGACGAGGGACTGAGCCTCAACACGGTCGCCCGGCGTACAGGCATCTCGCGCGCGGCTATCCGCTCCTGGCAGACCCGCCCCGAGGCCCGGCCGCGGATGAGCGCGCAGACAGAGCCGTGCTTCCGCTGCCGCGCCGCCCCGGCCCCGCCCCAGGACCCCGCCGCCTACGCCTATCTCCTCGGCCTCTACCTGGGTGACGGCTGCATCAGCCCCCAGGGGCGCAGGGGCCACAACTTACGCATCTTCTGCGCCGACGCATGGCCCGGGTTGATCGTCCAGTGCCGCGCCGCTGTGCGCACCGTGCGGCCGGCGAACGGCGTCTGGACCACACAGCGGCAGGGCTGCGTCGAAGTGGGCAGTTACGACCGACACTGGCCCTGCCTCTTTCCGCAGCACGGCCCCGGCAGGAAGCACGAGCGGCGGATCGTACTGGAAGAGTGGCAGCGGGCGGTCACGGACGCGTGCCCGTGGGAGTTCGTGCGAGGGCTCGTGCACTCCGACGGGTGCCGCGTCACCAACTGGACGGAGAAGGTCGTCGGCGGCGTCCGGAAGCGGTACGAGTATCCGCGGTACTTCTTCACGAACCGCTCCGCCGACATCCGCGCGCTCTACACCGGCGCCCTCGACCGCGTGGGCGTCGCCTGGAAGTCCTGCCACCAGCGGCGCACCGTGCAGAACATATCCGTCGCGCGGCGGGACGCCGTCGCGTTGATGGATGCCCATGTGGGGGCGAAGGGCTAGCGCGGGCTGTCGTCCTCGCCCACGTGGTGGACGCGGACGAGGTTGGTGGTGCCGGGGACGCCGGGCGGGCTGCCCGCGGTGATCACGACGGTGTCGCCGCGGCGGCAGCGGCCGAGCCTGAGGAGCATCTCGTCGACCTGTTCGACCATCGCGTCGGTGGTCTCGACCCGGGGGCCGAGGAAGGTCTCGACGCCCCAGACGAGGGTGAGTTCGGCCTGGGTCGCGGGGTCGGGGGTGAAGGCGAGGAGTGGGATGGGCGAGCGGTAGCGCGCGAGCCGCTTGGCGGTGTCGCCCGACTGGGTGAAGGCGACGAGGAAGTCGGCGCCGAGGAAGTCGCCCATCTCGGCGGCCGCGCGGGCGACGGCGCCGCCCTGGGTGCGGGGCTTGGTGCGCTCGGTGAGGGGCGGGAGGCCCTGGGCGAGCACGGTCTCCTCGGCGGCCTCGACGATGCGCGCCATGGTGCGGACGGCCTCGACGGGGTGGGCGCCGACGCTGGTCTCTGCGGACAGCATGACGGCGTCGGTGCCGTCGATGACGGCGTTGGCGACGTCGGAGGCCTCGGCGCGGGTGGGCCGGGAGTTGTGGATCATCGATTCCAGCATCTGCGTGGCGACGATGACGGGTTTCGCGTTGCGCCTGCCGAGCGTGATGGCGCGCTTCTGGACGACGGGGACCTCTTCGAGGGGCATCTCCACGCCGAGGTCGCCGCGGGCGACCATGATGCCGTCGAAGGCGGCGACGACGGCGTCGATGTCGTCGACGGCCTGGGGCTTCTCGACCTTGGCGATGACGGGTCGCCGTACGCCTTCCTCGGCCATGATGCGGTGGACGGGGTCGATGTCGCGGCCGCTGCGCACGAAGGAGAGCGCGATGGCGTCCGCTCCGGCGCGCAGGGCCCAGCGGAGGTCGTCGGCGTCCTTGTCGGAGAGCGCGGGGACGGAGACGGGGACGCCGGGGAGGTTGAGGCCCTTGTGGTCGGAGACCATGCCGCCTTCGATGACGGTGGTGTGGACGCGGGGGCCTTCGACGGCGGTGACCTCCAGGGTGACCTTGCCGTCGTCGACGAGGACGCGTTCACCGGCTGTGACGTCGGTGGCGAGTCCGTGGTGGGTGGTGGAGCAGGTGGTGCGGTCGCCCTCGTGGGGGTCGACGGTGATGGTGAAGGTGTCGCCGCGTTCGAGCAGTACGGGGCCTTCGCGGAATCGGCCGAGCCGGATCTTCGGACCTTGAAGGTCGGCGAGGATTCCGACGCTGCGGCCGGCTTCTTCGGCGGCCTTGCGTACGCGCTGGAGGCGGTCCTCGTGGTCGGCGTGGGTGCCGTGGCTGAGGTTGAGGCGCGCGATGTCCATTCCGGCTTCGACCAGGGCTTTGATCTGGTCGTACGAGTCGGTCGCGGGGCCCAGGGTACAGACGATTTTCGCTCGGCGCATACACCGAGCGTAAACCTTACCCAGCGGTAGGGAATTGGACCCGCGTGACTCCTCAACAACCTTTGCGTGAAGCCTTGTTGCCGGGTGGCGAAGTGTGCGGAAGGCCGCTCCGATGAGCGTTTCGAAGGGCCTTCCGTCACGTTCCGTGGCGCTCAGTAGGAGGCGAGGATCTGCTCGGTCTTGAAGGCGTTCTCCGGCAGGAGCCAGCCGTGCGCGTCGAGTGCGTCCTCCAGGTCGCCGCGGAGGGCGACGGCCTGGGTCAGGGTGGTGGCGTCCGCGCTGAGCTCGACCCAGTACGGGCTGCCTGCGGGCGCGCCGCGCATCGGTGTGACCTGGAGTTCCGCGGTGTGGCCCGCGACGGTGGCCGGGTAGTCGGTCTGGACGACGGGGCCGTAGATGTGGGCGCCGGCGAGGAGGTCCGCTGCGAAGTTCTTGGCGCCGAGGTCGTCGAGCTTGCCCGGCAGGTCGTGGACGACGTCGTCGCGCGCGTCGGCGGGGCTGGGGAGCTGTCCGCGCCCGAGGCCGTCCGCGTCGGCCTTCTTGCCGTCGGAGAAGTCGAGGGTGGCCTGGTCGTAGCTGAGGTCGACCTGGGCGTCGTAGTCGTCCTCGCCCGCGTCGAAGGAGTCGTCGGCGGCCTGGTCGAGGGCGTCGGCGAGGGCGTCCGCGTCGGTGCCGTCGCCCGCGATGCCGTACCGCTTCTTGTAGGTCTCCTTGACCTTGTCGTCGGTGTCGTCGTGGCGTACGCGGACGCTCCAGCCCTCGTTCTGCAGCTGGCGGCTGTCGGAGTCGAGGTACTCGGCCGCCTCGACGCCGGAGGCCGCGCCGAGGCCCAGCGCACCGGTGGCGGCGGCGAGCGGGGTGCCGCCGGGGGTGAGGACCTGGGCGGGGTCGAGCAGCAGCTTGATCTGGAAGGTGGGCTTCGCGGGCTCGGCGGCGTGGGCGGGTACGGTCCAGGCCGCGGCGAGCGCGGCGGCAGCGGTGACGACGCCGAGCCGGAGGCGGCGGTGGGGACGGGGGGCGGTGGTCCGGTGCGCACGGGTCATGCCCGTGATCGAACCGGGGGCGGGGAAACGGCCTGTCACCGCGGCGCCAACGCCCGTTGAACACTCGTCACCCGGCCCTCGCAGCGGGCCCGGTGGGCGCGGGGGCCGGTCGGCTCAGGCGGGTTCGACGAGGGGGACGAGGCGCAGGGGCGCGTGCTCCGTGCCGTGCCGTGCCGGGTCGTCGAGCCCGAAGGTGGTGAAGGCGGTGCGGTGGGGCTGCGGGTAGGCGGGGACTTTGGTGAGGTGGTTGAGGATGGTGGCGCTGCGCCAGGCGGCGAGCCCGAGGTCGGGGGTGCCGACGCCGTGGGCGTGGGCGCCGGCGTTCTGGACGTAGACGGAGCCGCTGACGGCGGGGTCGAGGACCATGCGGTGGTCGCCGTCGATGCGGGGGCGCCCCGCGGAGTCGCGGCGGATGTGGGCGTCGAGCCCGGCGAGCAGCCGGTCGGCGGGGCGCTCGCGGTAGCCGGTGGCGAGGACGACCGCGTCGGTGGTGAGGCGGGTGCGGCTGCCCTGCTGGAGGTGTTCGAGGTGGAGTTCGACCCGGGTGGTCGCGACGCGTCCTGCGGTGCGGACGCGGACGCCGGGGGTGAGGGTGGCGTCGGGCCAGCCGCCGTTCAGGGTGCGGCGGTAGAGCTCGTCGTGGATGGCGGCGAGGGTGCCGTGGTCGATGCCCTTGTGCAGCTGCCACTGCCGGGGCACGAGGTCGTTCCTGGTGTGTTCGGGCAGCTGGTGGAAGTAGTGGGTGTAGTCGGGGGTGAAGTGTTCGAGGCCGAGCTTGGAGTACTCCATGGGGGCGAACGCCTCGGTGCGGGTGAGCCAGTGGAGGCGTTCCGCGCCGGCGGGGCGGGCGCGCAGCAGGTCGAGGAAGACTTCGGCGCCCGACTGGCCGGAGCCGATGACGGTGACGTGTCCCGCGCGCAGCAGCCGGTCGCGGTGGCGGAGGTAGTCGGAGGAGTGGATGACGGGGACCGCGGGGTCGTCGGCGAGCGGGGTGAGCGGTTCGGGGATGTGGGGCGCGGTGCCGATGCCGAGGGCGATGTTGCGGGTGTACGCGCGGCCGAGGGCCTCGGCTTCGCCTTCGGGGTCAAGCTGGGTGAAGTCGACTTCGAACAGGGCACGTTCGGGGTTCCAGCGTACGGCGTCGACCTGGTGGCCGAAGTGCAGTCCCGGGAGGTTGGCGCTGACCCAGCGGCAGTAGGCGTCGTATTCCGCGCGTTCGATGTGGAAGCGCTCGGCGAAGTAGAAGGGGTAGAGGCGGTCGACGGAGCGCAGGTAGCTGAGGAAGGACCAGGGGCTGGCGGGCTGGGCGAGGGTGACGAGGTCGGCGAGGAAGGGGACTTGGAGGGTGGCGCCGTCGATGAGGAGGCCGGGGTGCCAGGTGAAGGCGGGGTTCTGCTCGTAGAAGGCGGTCTCGATGCGGCCGGGTACGCCGTCGGCGAGGGCGGCGAGCGAGAGGTTGAAGGGGCCGATGCCGATGCCGACGAGGTCCTTGGGCCGCTCCCCCGCGGGCGCGCCCGGCGGTGTGTCCCGCGGGGCCGCGACCGGGTTCGCGGTGCGCGGTGTGTCCCGCGGCGCGGTGTGCGGTGTGTCCTGCGGCGTCCCGCCGGGGCGCGCGGTCCCTGGTGCGTCCTGCCAGTCCCCCGCGGGACGCGCGGGCCCCGGTGCGTCCTGCCATGTCCCGCAGGGGTGCGCCGCCCCCGGTGCGTCCTGCTCGGTCCCGCCGGGGCGCGCGGTCCGTGGCGCGTCCTGCCGGGCTCCTGCGGGACGTGCGGTCCCCGGTGTGTGCTGTCGGGCCCCTGCGGGGGCGGCGGGGGTGCGGTGCGGTGGCGGGGTGGTGCGGGTCATCGGGGGGTGCTGCCTTCCACGAGGGTGTCGGCGAGGTGTTCCACACGGGTGAGGAGCGCGCCGAGGTCGTCGGGGGTGGTGTGGGGGTTGAGGAGGGTGGTCTTGAGCCAGAGCCGGCCGCCTGCGCGGGCGCGGCCGAGCACGGCGGTGCCCTCGGTCAGCAGGGTGCGGCGGATGGCGGCGACGGTGGTGTCGGGCAGGGGGGTGTCGCCGGGGCCCGTGGGCCGGAACAGCACGGTGGTGAGGGTGGGTGTCTCGTACAGTTCGAGCCGCGGGTGTTTCGCTATGGCCTCGGCCAACTCCTGCGCGCTGTCGCAGAGGTGGTCGACGAGTGCGCCGAGTCCCGTGCGGCCGAGCGCGCGCAGGGTGACGGCGATCTTGAGGATGTCGGGGCGCCTGGTGGTGCGCAGGGAGCGGCCGAGGAGGTCGGGGAGGCCCGCTTCGGTGTCGTCGTCGGCGTTGAGGTAGTCGGCGGTGTGTTCGAGGGGGGCGAGCAGGGCGGTGTCGGGGACGGCGAGGAGTCCGGCCGCGACGGGCTGCCAGCCGAGTTTGTGCAGGTCGAGGGTGACGGTGTGGGCGCGGGCCAGCCCGTCGAGCAGGTGGGCCCTGCGGGGGCTGAACAGCAGGGGCGCGCCGTAGGCGGCGTCGACGTGGAACCGCGCGCCGTGCCGGGCGCAGAGGTCGGCGATGGCGGGCAGGGGGTCGATGGCGCCGGTGTCGGTGGTGCCCGCGGTGGCGGCGACGAGGAGGGGGCCGCGCAGGGTGGTGAGGGCGTCGTCGAGCGCGGCGAGGTCGAGGGTGCCGCCGGGCGCGGGGACGGTGACGGGCTCGGGGAGGCCGAGGAGCCAGGCGGCGCGGGTGACGGAGTGGTGGGTGTGTTCTCCGGTGACGACCTGGACGCCGCCGCCGGTGCGGGCGTGCGCCTCGCGGGCGAGGAGGAGGGCGAGTTGGTTGGACTCGGTGCCGCCTGTGGTGACGAGGGCGTCGGGCGCGGGCGCGTGGCCCGGGTCGGCGCCGCGGTAGACCTCGGCGGCGAGGGCGCGGGTGACGAGGGCTTCGAGGGCGGCGGCGGCCGGGGCCTGGTCCCAGGAGTCGAGGGACTGGTTGAGCGCGGAGGCCGCGAGGTCGGCGGCGACGGCGACGGCGAGGGGCGGGGTGTGCAGGTGGGCGGCGCACAGCGGGTGGCCGGGGTCGGCGGCGCCCGCCGCCATGCTGTGGACGAGGGTGGTGAGGGCTTCGCCGGCGCCGGCGCCGTGCTCGGGCAGGACGGGGGTGGCGGCGGCGAGCACCTGGGCCGCCGTGGCTTCGGGGCCGCCCGCGGGCAGGGGCCTGCCGCGGCGTTCCGCCGCGCCTGAGGCGAGGGCGTCGAGGACGGTGGCGACGAGGGGCCGCAGCGCGTCGGGGCCGTGGCTGCCGCCCGCGAGCGGCGGCAGCGGGCTGCCGGGTGTCGGGGGGTGCGGCGGGGTGGTCATCCTGGCCCTTCTGCGTGGTCGGCGTCACCGTGCCCAACGACCGGCACCCGGATGGGGTATTGCCCTGGCGGGTTTTGTACGGCTCCGCGCGGCGGGCCTGGGACGGTGCCCGGTGCGGGTGGTGGCGCGCGCCCCGGTGGGGACGGGCGCCGTCGCGCCCCGGGGTGGCGGGGTGGGGAAGGCGCGGGCGGGGCCGTGTGCCACGGCCCGCCCGGTCGGGTCGGGGGCCGCGGCGGGCTGCCGCGGCCCCGGCGGGTCAGCCGGTGCTCGTCTCCCTGACGCGCAGGGCGCGGCGCAGGTCGTCGAGCTGGTCGACGAGCTTGCGGCGCAGCGCGGGGTGCACATCGTCGCCTTCGAGGCATGCGGTGCCGAGCCGCAGTGTGTTCTCGTCGACGGCGTGGGCGGGGAAGGCGTAGCGGCCTGCGGCAGCGGCGATGGCGGGGCCTCTGCGGGCGGCGAGTGCGACGGCGGCGGGGAAGTAGCGGGGGACGAAGTCGGCGACGAGGTCGGCCTGTTCGGGTTGCCAGAAGCCCTGGGCCACGGCGGTGAAGAGGTAGTTGGACAGGTCGTCGCCGTCGAAGAGGCGGGCCCAGGCGGCTTCCTTGGCGTCGGGGTCGGGCAGGGCGGCGCGGCAGCGCGCGGCGCCCTCGTGGCCGCCGGCGCTGGGGTCGCGGGCGAGTTCGGCCGCGATGTCCTTCTCGGTCGCGGCGCCGAGGACGGCGAGGCGGGTGAGGACGCGCCAGCGCAGTTCGCGGTCGAGTTCGGGGCCGCCGGGGACGTGTCCGCTGTCGAACCAGTCCTGGATTCCGTCGGGTTGGGTGGCCACGTCGATGAAGTGGCGTACGGCGGTGAGGCGCAGCCCGGGGTTGTTGCCGTCCTCGGTGCGGCGGATGAGGTCGCGGCAGAGCGCGGTGAGGGTGGCGAGGGCGGCGTGGCGCTTCTCGGGGAGGGTGTAGCTGTCGGCGATCTGGCCGCAGGCGAAGGCGAGTACGCCCTGGACGACGGCGAGGTCGGTCTCGTGCGGGAGGTGGTTGCGTGCGGCGTCGAGGTAGACGTCGGGGACGAGTTCGCCGTCGCGGACCATGTCGCGTGCGGCGTTCCACACCACGGCGCGGGTGAGGGGGTCGGGTACGGCGGAGAGCGAGGCGAGCGCGGTGTCCCAGGAGGCGGGGTCGAGGCGGATCTTGGTGTAGCTGAGGTCGCCGTCGTTGAGCACGAGGAGCGCGGGGCTGCGGCCTGGGAGGGTGGTGGGGGCGCTGTCGCCGTCGGCGGGGACGTCGATCTCGAAGCGGTCGCGGGCGACGAGGCGCCCCGCGTCGACGATGTCGTGGTCGTAGGCGGCGACTGCGATGCGGTGGGGGCGGCTGCCGCGGTGGGCGGCGGTGAGGGTCCAGTCGGCCGCGGTCGCGGTGGTGCGGGGGGTGAGGGTGTCGACGCCGGTGGTGCGCAGCCAGGCGGCGGCCCAGGCGTGGACGTCGCGGTCGGTGGCCGCGGCGAGGGAGTCGACGAAGTCGGCGAGGGTGGCGTTGCCGTACTTGTGGCGGGAGATGTGCCGGTTGACGCCGGCGAGGAAGTCCTTCTCGCCGAGCCAGGCGACGAGTTGGCGCAGGGCGGAGGCGCCCTTGGCGTAGGAGATGCCGTCGAAGTTGAGCATGGCGGACGCGGTGTCGGGCACGGCGTCGGGCTCGGGGGCGACGGGGTGGGTGCTGGGGCGCTGGTCGGAGTCGTAGCCCCAGGGCTTGCGGCCGACGGCGAAGTCGACCCAGGTGTCGGTGAAGCGGGTGGCCTCGGCGAGGGTCTGGTAGCCCATGTACTCGGCGAAGGACTCGTTGAGCCAGATGTCGTCCCACCAGGCGAGGGTGACGAGGTCGCCGAACCACATGTGGGCCATCTCGTGGGCGATGACCATGCCGCGGCTCTGGCGTTCGGTGTCGGTGACGGCGGAGCGGTAGATGAACTCGTCGCGGAAGGTGACGAGTCCGGGGTTCTCCATGGCCCCGGCGTTGAACTCGGGGACGAACGCCTGGTCGTAGGAGTCGAAGGGGTAGGGCTCCGTGAACTTCTCGTGGTAGCGGTCGAAGCAGGCGCGGGTGAGGGAGAGGAGCTCGTCGGCGTCCTCGCCGAGGTGGGGGGCGAGGGAGCGCCGGCAGTGGAGGCCGAAGGGGATGCCGGCGTGTTCGGTGCGCACGGAGTGCCAGGGCCCTGCGGCGACGGCGACGAGGTAGGTGGAGATGAGGGGGGTGGTGGCGAGGGTCCAGCGGCCGCCGCCGGTGTGCGTGGCGATGCCGTTGCCGAGGACGGTCCAGTTCTCGGGGGCGGTGACGGCGACGTCGAAGACGGCCTTGAGGTCGGGCTGGTCGAAGGCGGCGAAGACGCGCTGCACGTCCTCCATGAACAGCTGGGTGTAGAGGTAGGTCTCGCCGTCGGTGGGGTCGGTGAAGCGGTGCATGCCCTCACCGGTGCGGGAGTAGTGCATGTCCGCGTCGACGCGCAGCTCGTGCTCGCCGGGCGTGAGCGCGGTGAGGGGGTAGCGGTTGCCGGTGAGCGCCGCGGGGTCGAGGGGTTCGCCGTCGAGGGCGAGGGAGCGCAGGGTGGCGGGCTTGAGCTCGACGAAGGTGTCCCCGGCCGCACGCGCGGTGAAGTGGATGACGGTGCGGGAGTCGAAGGTCTCGCTGCCGGTGGTGACGTCGAGGGCGACGGCGTACCGGTGGACGTCGATCAGCTGTGCTCGGGTTCGCGCTTCGTCGCGCGTCAGTACGGACATGGGCCCATGCTGCCCGATGTCGGGCGGGCCGCGCAGTACGGTTCCGCGCTCTTCCGCCGGGCGCTGCGTGCGGTGACGGAGGGTGCGCGGGGCGTACGGTCCTCGGGTGTGCGCGGGCTCGTGCGGCGCGGTGTGCGGTGCGTGTCCTGGCGCACGGTCGCCGCGCTTGGCCGCCCGGTGGCGTAGGGGCGTGCGGGGGTCCGCGTACGGTACCGGCGCGGGGCGGCGGCGGGACCGTGCGGCGCGGGGCGGCGCCGTAGAGTGGGGAGCGGCTGACCGCCTCCGGGGGACCTGGGCCGGGCAGGCCCGCATCGGCGGGCGTAGGGGGTAGGGCGTGGCGAACGGCAGCGGTGCGGGCGTGGTGCACGGGTTTCCGCATCTCGACACGGTGCGGGAGGCCGTCACCGCGCTGTACCGGCGGCTGGCGCCGGACGGCGTCCTCGCGTACGCGTCGAGCGTGGCCCCGGCGGACGTGGCGTTCTCCGACGTGGACGACCTGCACCTGGGCACGCAACGGGTGGCGCGTGCGCTGGTGGCGCAGCTGGGGCTGCCGGACGCGCGGGTGATCGTGAGCTTCCGGGAGATGACGCACGCGGCGAGCGTGGAGCTGACGGCGGGGCCCGAGTACTTCGTGGAGCTGAACGACCGGTTCCGCAGGCACAGGCGGGACATCGGGGCGGCGCTCGCGCACGAGATCACGCATGTGCTGCTGCACCGGCTCGGCCTGTCGTTCCCCGGGACGCGGGCGAACGAGATCCTGACGGACACGGTGACGACGTATCTGGGCGCGGGCTGGCTGCTGCTCGACGCGTACCGCGAGGACCGGGACTCCAGCCAGAAGCTCGGCTATCTGACGCCCGAGGAGTTCGGGTACGTGCTGGCGAAGCGCGCGGCGGTGTTCGGGGAGGACCCACGGATCTGGTTCACCAGCCCGCAGGGGTACGAGGCGTACACGCGGGGCGCGGCGCGTGCGCTGCGCGACGAGCGGCAGCCGCCGCTGACGACGGCGGGGCGTGCGGGCAGGCACCGGTACGTGCGGGAACGCAGGTACGCGCTCGACCACCCGGGTGCGCCGGGCGATCCCGCGGCGCCGTACGCGTTCGAGGCGCTCGGGGACGGGCCGCGGGTGGCGTTCGCGTGCCCGACGTGCCACCAGCGGATCCGGGTGCCGGTGCGCGGGCGGGTCAGAGCGCGGTGCGGGCTGTGCCGCACGGTGCTGGAGTGCGACACGTGAGGCCCCGGGGAGGTCCCGGGGCTGTGACGGGATCCTGAGACGGCGAGATGCACGAGGAACTGTTCGCTGCGGTGTACGGGGGCGCAGACGACGTCGTGGTGCGGCTGCTGCGCGCCGGGACCGCGGACGCGCTGGCCGCGGTGGACGGCGAGGGGCACACCGCCCTGTACGCGGCGGCGGTCGCCGACCGGCCCTCCGCGGTGCGGCTGCTGCTGGCCGCGGGCGCGGACCCGCGGGGCGCGTGCGGCGAGGGCGGCGGGGACCTGCCGCTGTGCGGGGCGGCGAGCGGCGGCCACACGGAGGTGGTGCGGGCGCTGCTGGCCGCGGGTGCGGAGGCGGACGCGCGGGAGGCGTACGGGTTCACCGCGGTGGCGTGGGCGGCGGTGCAGGGGTTCGCCGACACGCTCGATGTACTGCTCGAACGGGGCGCAGAACCGGATCTGCCGGGCCCCGGCGGGGAGTTGCCGCTGGTGCTCGCGGCGCGGCGGGGCTCGGCGCGCGCGGTGCGGGCGCTGCTGCGCCACGGCGCGGGCGCGGCGGGCCCCGGCGGGCGCGAGGCGGCGCTCGCCGAGGCGCGGGGCCGGCTCGGTCTCGACGTGGAGCGGGAGTTGCGGGAGGAGCTGGCCGCCGCGTACGGGGAGGGCTTCGAGACGGTCGTGCGGCGGGCGGTGGCGGACGGGGCGGAGACGGTGGCGGTGGAGCTGCTGCGGGACGGGGTGCCGGTGGCGGGCCGGGCCGCGGGGACGGGGCACGCGGCGGTGGTGACGGTGCTCGAAGGGGCGCTGGGGGTGCGGGCCGGGTACGAGGAGCTGGCGGGGCGCGCGCTCGGCTGCGGGGACCCGGGGCGCGACGACTGGCGTGAGGCGGTGGCCGCGCTGGTGGCACAGCCCGCTGAGGAAACGTTTCAGGTGGCCGCGGTGTGGTGCCGCTCCCCCGACGAGGCGCGCCGGGCGCTCGCCGCCGACGTGCTGGCGGGGCTGCCGGCCGGGGGCGCGCGCTCGGAGCGGGTGGCGCGGGTGCTGCGCGAGGTGTCGGCGGGGGCGGCGGGCGCGGGCGGCGCGCTTGCGGGGGCGGTGGTGCGGGCGCTGGCCCGGCACGGCGGCAGGCCGGGCGACGTGGCGCGGCACGCGGCCCACCGGGACGCGGAGGTGCGGCGGCTGGTCGCGGGGGCGCCGCAGCTTGCGGCCGAGGCGGGCCTCGGCACGCTGGCCGCGCTCAGCTCCGACCGGGTGCCCGCGGTGCGGCGGGCCGCTGTCGCGGCGCTGGCGGCGGCGGACTCGGCGGAGCCGCGGGTGCGGGAGGCGCTGGTGCGGCGGCTCGGCGACGCGGACGACGCGGTGGCCGCGGAGGCGGCGGCCGGTCTCGCGCGGCGCGGCGACGAGCGGGCGGCCCCGGCGCTCGCGCGGCTGCTGGCCGGGGCCGACCCGGCGGGCCCGGCCTGGCAGCGCGCCCGCGAGGCGGTGGCGCTGCTGCCTCGGGGACCGGTGCGCAGGTCTCTGGAGCTGACCCCGCCGCGCCGCCGCTGACCGGCACGCGGCGGCCGCCCGCCTCGGTCGCATGTCTTGACATGCGCAGAACTGCTTGGTGATATCTGAGGGTTCGCGTTCGATTCTGTTCGCTTCTCGCCGTGGTCCCCGAGCCGCCAATCGCCGGACCTGCACGGACACAAGCGCTGGAGGAGCCGCGCCGCTGCGGCGCGGCCGTGGAGGACGGCTCGATGAAGAGATCCGTACGCGGCCTGCTGGCCGCGTTCACCGGGGGCCTGCTGCTCGTCACGGGACTGACGGCCCAGGCGCAGGCCGACGGCGCCCCTGGCGGCGGCGCAGGCCAGGCGGCGGGCGCCAAGCCCGTACTGGGCTGGAGCAGTTGGAGTTTCGTCCGCAAGAACCCGACCGCCGGGAACATCGAGGCGGCGGCGCGGGCCATGAAGAAGAGCGGCCTGGCACGCGAGGGCTACCTGTACGTCAACGTCGACGACTTCTGGTACCACTGCCCCGGCGACCAGGGCCCCGACGTGGACCGCTACGGCCGCTGGGTCACCGACGAGACCAAGTTCCCACCGAAGGGCGGCGAGAACGGCATCCAGGCCGTCGCCGACCACGTGCACTCCCTCGGCCTGAAGTTCGGCCTGTACGTGACGCCCGGCATCTCCCACCGGGCGGTGGTGGAGAACACCGCGATCAAGGGCACCAAGTACCACGCCGCCGACATCGCCACCTCCGCCGCGGAGAACAACTACAACTGCGGCGGCATGGTCGGGATCGACTACGGCAAGCCGGGCGCCCAGGCCTTCACCGACTCCTGGGCCGACCAGTTCGCCGGCTGGGGCGTCGACTACGTCAAGATCGACGGGGTCGGCACCCCGGACATCCAGGACGTGCGGGCCTGGTCGCGTGCGCTGGAGCAGACCGGGCGCCCGATCCACCTGGAGCTGTCGAACAGCCTCGACATCGGCAACGCGGACCGGTGGGCCGCGCTCTCGGACGGCTGGCGCACCGGCGGCGACATCGAGTGCTACTGCGGCAAGGACGACAGCAGCTACCCGCTGACCTCCTGGTCGTCCGTCTCCTCGCGCTTCGACCAGGTGGCCGACTGGGCACCGTACGGCGGCCCGGGCGGCTTCAACGACTACGACTCGATCGAGGTCGGCAACGGGGCCGGCGACGGGCTGACACCCGACGAGCGCAAGACCCAGCTGAGCCTGTGGTCGCTTGCCGCCTCGCCGCTGATGCTGGGCACCGACATCACCCGCCTCGACCCGGCCGACCTGGCGCTGCTGCGCAACACCGACGTGCTGGCCGTCGACCAGGACGCCGTCGACGCGCGGCGGCTGGCCAAGGACGCCACCTCCCAGGTCTTCGCCAAGCGGGAGAAGAACGGCGACGCGGTCGTCGGCCTGTTCAACACCGGCACCAGCACGCGCGCGGTGACCACCACCGCCGCGGCGCTCGGGCTGCCCGGCGCCGCCGACTACGCGGTGCGGGACCTGTGGACCCACCGCGCCTCCGAGTCGGCCGGCACGATCGCGGCCGACGTGCCGCCGCACGGCGTGGTCCTGTACCGCGTCCATCCGCTGCGGCACACCGCACCCGCCACCCGCCCCGTGACCGCGGTCGCGGTCCACTGGTCGGCCGGCCCCGCGCAGGTGCCGGGCGGCTCCGCGTACACCGTCACCACGACCTTCTCCGACTACGGCTCGACGCCCGTCAGGGACGTCCGCCTGAAGCTGGCGCCCTCCGCGGGCCTCACGGCCGTCGCGACCTCGCCCGCCGCGTTCCGCGAGGTGCCCGCCGGCGGCACGGCGCGCGCCACGTACCGGGTGACGGTCCCCGCGTCCGACGACCTCTTCACCACCGGCACGGTCGACGCCTCGGCCGCCTACCGCTACCTGGGGGCCGCGCCCGCCCGGCAGTCGGCGGGCGACACGGTCACCGTGCACAAGCCGGTGCAGGCGCCGTACCGCTCCTACGCCTCGACCGGCGCGGACTTCAGCCAGGACGGCACCAGGCTCGGCATCCGCGCCCAGGGCGCCGACCTGTACAACGGCATCAACGAATACGGCGCGCTGTACCTGCAGGGCGCAGAGCACGACGGCTCCACGACCACGGTCAGGGTCGACTCCCAGTCGGACACCGACGCCTGGGCGAAGACCGGCATCATGGCGCGCAACGACATCACGGACGCCGACCACTCCCCCGGGTTCGTGATCCTCGTGGAGACGCCGGGCCACGGCTACCTGCTGGACTCCGACAGCGACGGCGACGGCAACCTCGACACCGAGAGCGCGGTCGGCACGTCGGCCTGTCCGTCGTGGCTGAAGCTGGTGCGCGAGGGCACCACGTACACCGGCTACTACTCCACCGACGGCAGCACCTGGAAGACGGTCGGCACGGCGGACGTGCCGAGCGCGGCCGCCACCCAGGACGTGGGCGTCTTCGCCACCTCCCACAACCCGGGCACCACGGGCGAGGTCGACTTCGACGGCTTCACCCAGGAGTGAGCGCGTGACCGGCTGAGACGCGGGGCGGGCGGCGCCCCGGCCCTCCAAGCCCCCGGCGCGGCCACCGGCCGCGCCGGGGGCTTCTGCGTTCCCGTGCGCCGCCGCCTTGACGCACGTTGCTAATGGCATTAGCTTTTAGTTAACGGTATTAGCCACAGTCGGCGGTACGCCGCCGCAGACCGAAGGACTGCCATGACCGAGTACCTCGCCGTCGACGGCGGCACGCTCGCATACGAGGTGGCGGGCGCCGGCCCGCTGATCGTCCTCGCCCACGGGATGGGCGACAGCAGGGAGGCCTACCGCCGGATGGTCCCGCAGCTCGTCGCGGCCGGCCACCGGGTCGCAGCCGTCGACCTGCGCGGCTGCGGCGAGTCGAGCACCGACTGGCCCGAGTGGAGCCGCACGGCCCTCGCGGGGGATCTGCTCGCCGTGGTCCGCCACCTCGGCGGCCCCGCCGTGCTCGTCGGCCACTCGATCTCCGGCGGCGCCGCCACCGTCGCGGCCGCGCTCGAACCCTCGCTGATCACCTCGGTGGTGGAGATCGCGCCCTTCACCCGCAAGCAGTCGACGCGCATCGGGGACCTGCGGGTGCGGCGCTTGAGGCGGGCCATGGTGCGGCTGCTCGGCGCCGGCCTGTTCGGCAGCCGGCGCCTGTGGCGCTCCTACCTGGAGGTGGCCCACCCGGGCGCGGAGCCCGCGGCCCTGGCCGAACGGCTCGCCCGCATCGACGCGATGCTGCGCGAGCCGGGCCGGATGAAGGCGCTCCAGGCCATGGGGCGCGGCACCCCCGCAGACGCGGGCGCCCGGCTCGGGGAGGTGCGCTGCCCGGTGCTCGTGGTGATGGGGACGCTCGACCCGGACTGGGCGGACCCGGGCGCCGAGGGCGCCGCGGTCGTCGGGGCGCTGCGGCCCGGCCTCGGGCGCCTTGCGATGATCGAGGGCGCGGGCCACTACCCGCACGCCCACGTCCCCGACCAGGTGGTTTCGCTGATGCTCGACTTCCTCGGCCCGGACGCGGCCCGTGCCTAGGGCGGGACTCGACCCCGCGGCCGTCGTGGCGGCAGGTGCCGCGCTCGCCGACGAGGTCGGCGTCGCCGACCTGACGATGGGCCTGCTGGCCCAGCGGCTCGGCGTGCGCACCCCGTCCCTCTACAAGCACGTGGCGGGTCAGGACGACCTGGGCCGCCGCATCGCGGCCCTCGCGCTGCGCGAGGCCGCCGACGCCGTGGGCGGCGCGGTGCAGGGGTACGCGGGCCGGGACGCGCTGGCGGCGGCGGCCCGCGCCTTCCGCGCCTTCGTCCTCGCACACCCCGGCCGGTACGCGGCGACCATCGGCGTGGAGCCCGAGGGCCCTGACGACCCGGTGGCCGAGGGCGGCAGGCGGCTGCTCGACGCGTTCACCGCGGTGCTGCGCGGCTACACGATCGCCGAGGCCGACGTGGACCACGCCCTGCGCACGCTGCGCAGCCTCTGCCACGGCTTCGCCACCCTCCAGTCGGGCGGCGGCTTCCAGTGGAGCGCCGACGTGGACGAGAGCTTCGACTGGCTGATCGCCTTCGCCGACCGGGGCCTGCGCTCCGGCTGAGGAGCGCGCGGGAAGCGGTCCGCCGCCACACGTACCGATCCCGTCCACGGCCGCAGGCCGGGGGCCGGTCCGCGGCCGTACGCGCCGATCCGGCCTACGGCCGCAGGCCGCGCAGCAGCAGCGCGCACACCGCGTCGAAGTCCGCCGCGGTCTCCTGCGCGTGCCACTCGTGGGCGTGCGCCGGGTCGTGGAAGCGGGCCGTGGCGTGCCAGAGGGCGCGGGCCGTGGCCGCTGCGTCGCCCGCGGCGAACTCGCCGTCCGCGATCCCCGCGGCCACGATCACCTCGAGCTGCCCGACGAGGACGTCGATGTGCCGGGCGACCGCGTCGCTGTTCTCCCTGGCGAGCGCGAGGAAGGTGGCGAACAGCTCGGGGTCCTCGCCCGCCCTGCGCCGCTTGGCCTCGAAGAGGGCGCCGAGCCAGCGGCGCAGCCGCTCCCCCGCGCCGCCGCCGTCCTCGGCGATGACGCAGAGGTCGCCCTGCTCGGGGGCGAGCCACCGCACCGCGACGGCCTCGCGCAGCGCCGCCTTCGTGCGGAAGTGGCGGTACACGCTGCCGTGGCTGACGCCGAGCGCCCTCGCGACGTCCACGACCGTGGCCTTGGCCGGGCCGTAGCGGCGCAGCACGTCCTCGGTGGCTTCGAGGATCCGCTCGGGGGTCAGGGGCGTCTCGGAGGGCGGCATCGGGTCCCTTATGTCGTCTGCTTCTTCTCGCTGTCGAGGTGGGCCATCTGCTCCTCCGGGTAGCGCGCGCCGATCGCGGCGCCGGGCGGCACGGCCTCCTCGACGGCGGCCAGGTCATCGTCGTCGAGCCTAACGTCAAGCGCGCCGAGCGCCTCGGCCAGCCGGTCGCGGCGGCGGGCCCCGACGACCGGCACGAGGGCGGCGCCCCTGCGCTCCCCCTGCGCGAGGACCCAGGCGATGGCCGTCTGCGCGACGGTGACGCCCTTGGCGTCGGCGACGGCGCGCAGGGCGTCCACGAGGTCGAGGTTGCCGTCGATGTTCTCCGCCCGGAAGCGGGGGCTGAGCCCGCGGAAGTCGCCGGGCCCGGGCTTCCGTCCACGGGCCCAGTGCCCGCTGATCAGGCCGCGCGAGAGGACGCCGTACGCGGTGATGCCGATGCCGAGCTCCCGGCACAGCGGCAGGATCTCGTCCTCGATGCCGCGGTCGAGCAGGGAGTACTCGATCTGGAGGTCGGCGATCGGGGCGGTGGCCGCGGCCCTGCGGATGTTCTCGGGGCCCGCCTCGGAGAGACCGATGTGCCCGACGTACCCGGCGTCGACGGCCTCGGCGATGGCGCCGACCGTCTCCTCGATGGGCACGGCGGGGTCGACGCGGGCGACGCGGTAGATGTCGATGTGGTCGGTGCCCAGGCGCTGGAGCGAGTAGGCGAGGAAGTTCTTCACGGCCTCCGGCCGGCCGTCGTGGCCGAGGAAGCGGCCCTCGCGGTCGCGGAGCGCGCCGAACTTGACGCTGGTCACGGCCTGTTCGCGCAGGGCGGCGGGGGCGGTGCGCAGGGCCTCGTTGATGAGCAGTTCGTTGTGGCCCATGCCGTAGAAGTCACCGGTGTCGAGCAGGGTGATTCCGGCGTCGAGCGCTGCGTGGAGGGTGGCGATCGACTCGGGGCGGTCGGTGTCGCCGTAGGCGGGCGACATGCCCATGCAGCCGAGGCCGAGGGCGGAGACCTGGGGGCCGGTGGTACCGAGCGTGCGGGTCTGCACAGGTGGCTCCTTGGGACGTGGCGGGACGTACCCAGGGAGCATCACATATGCGCTGACAGATTTCAATATTTGTTACCGCAAGGCGCGGGCCTCCGTGCGCCGGGCAGGCGGGTCGGGCGGGCTCAGGCCGAGGTCGGGCGGACCGGGCCGAGGCCGGGCGGGCTCAGGCCAGGGTCAGGGCGCCGGGCGCCTCGCGCTCGAAGACGGCGACGAGGTCGTCGAAGTCGGTGGGGCCGCGGCCGGCGCGGGCCTCGGCGAGGCGGGCGCGGAGCGCGGGG
Source organism: Streptomyces sp. NPDC047002 (assembly GCF_040704505.1). NCBI lineage: Bacteria > Bacillati > Actinomycetota > Actinomycetes > Kitasatosporales > Streptomycetaceae > Streptomyces > Streptomyces sp. NPDC047002. The sequence goes on along the minus strand of NZ_JBEYWC010000029.1, from coordinate 19,381 downwards.
TGCTGGGTGGGATGGGCGCGGGCCAGCCGGCGTTCGAGGGTGCGCGCGGTCTCGGCGTGGCCGAGGGCCGCGCGGGAGCGGGCGTGGTCGCGCCAGACGAAGGCGAAGTCGCCGTCGTCGGGGGTGCCGTAGCCGCCGCGCAGGCAGTCGGCGAGCGCGTCGAGGTTCGCGCCGAAGTATCCGCCGGGGCCGTTGACGGCGGCGCCGACGGCCCGCCAGAAGGCGTCGAGGCCGGTGACCTCCGCCCCTTCGATCACATAGGTGGTGGTCATGGGGCGGAGGGTACCTCTCCGGGTGGGGCCGGACTCGGTCGTGGAGCGTGGAGCGGGCGGATCGGACCCCGGTCAGGCGGATCCGCCCCGGGTCAGCAGGAGAAGTCGATCGCGTCGAAGGACGCGTAGTGGTCCGAGGTGTAGTACTCTTCGTCGTTCTGCTGCCCGGTGATGATGCGGCGCGCGCCGCGGTCGGAGGAGCCGGGGGTGACGACCGTGTACTCGTGGTAGTACCCGCTGGACTGGCTGGGCAGCAGGTGCTCGTCGTTGCGGAAGACCTCCCCGTCCTGCTTGTAGGGGAAGGGGCCGCCCTGGTCGATGAGGTCCTGGGTGTCGTGCGCCTGGGAGGGCAGGTCGCCGTAGCAGACGTCACCGACGGCGGCGACGGCGTGCACGGCGACCGGGGCAGGCGCGGCGGACGCGGAGACGGCGGCGCCGCCGAGGAAGAGGGAGGAGGCAAGGGCTGCGATGCCGCCGAGCGCGGCGAGACGTGGGGGTGTACGCATGGCTCCATGATGACGCGCGTAGACGTGCCCACGTCAATGCCAACGGCTGTCCGTTCGCGGGAAGTTCACCGGCTCTCCTTCGACGCGCGCCCCCTGCCTTGGGCGCGGCGGCGCCCCTCGGCGCGGCAGGACGCCCCGGTCGGCGGCCGCGGCGAGCCAGCGCGGGAACTCGCCGAGCAGCCGGTCGTAGAGGGTCGCGTCGCTCATCCCGCGCGGATCGCTCCCGGCGGGGAAGAAGCCCGCGTTGTCGACCACGCGCCGCTCGGGGACGGCGAGTTCGTCCAGCCTGCGCAGGAAGTCGAAGTGGTGGCTCTGCGGGTCGCCGAAGCCGATGAACTGCCAGAACACCGGCAGGGAGGCCGACTTGCAGACATAGCGCTCCGCGGCGAGGCGGTTGCTCGGCCCGCCGTCGGTCTGGAAGACCACGAGGGCGGGGTCGGTGGAGCCACTGTCGAGATGGCGGTCGATGACCGCGTCCATCGCGACGTGGTAGTTGGTGCGGCCCATGTGCCCGAGCGGGGCGACGATCTCGGCGATGCGGCCCGCGTGGCGGTCGAGCGAGATCTCAGCCTCCGCGTCCACATCGGTGGAGAACACCACGACGGGGACCGTGCCGTCGTCGTCGAGGTGGGCGGAGAGGCCGAGGATCCGGTCGGCGAGCGCCTGCACGCTGCCGTCGCGGTAGTAGGGCCGCATGGAGCCCGAGCGGTCGAGCACGAGGTAGACGGCCGCGCGCTGCCCGCCCAGGCCGTTCTTCTCCAGGGAGACCGCGGCACTCTTGTACACGTTCACCAGGCCGGGTGCGGTGCGCCGCACCGCGTCAAGACCGATCGCGGGGCCCGTACGCCCGTGCGCCTGCGCCATCCGTGCTCCCCTCCCCCGGCGGCCGGGGCACCGGTACCGGCCGTGGGCACCGAGCCTACGCGGCCGCGCCGCGCGTGCGCCGCGCGGGAGCGCGCACATGCCACGGCACCCGCCCTGTCCGGTCGGGGACGCGTGGGCGGGCACCGTGCCGTGCGGAGGGCCGGGGGAAGCGCCTCCCCCCGGCCCGGCCGCCCGTACGCCGTTGTACGGGACGTGTGGGGCCGGGCCGCCCGCAGCGGGGCGGCCCGGGACCCGCGGCGCGGCACCTGCGGGCACGGGGCCCGGGTGCCGCCTGCGCGGCGGTCCCTCAGACCGTGAGCGCGCGGTCCGTGGGCCGGATCGGCGCGTGCAGCTCGCTCGCGCCTGTCAGATAGCCGTCGACGGCGCGGGCGGCCGAGCGGCCCTCCGCGATGGCCCAGACGATCAGCGACTGGCCGCGGCCCGCGTCGCCCGCCACGTACACGCCAGGGACGTTGGTCGCGAAGTCGGCGTCGCGCGCGATGTTGCCGCGCGCGTCGAGCTCCACGCCGAACTGCTCGACCAGGCCGTTGGCCTGGTCCGTGCCGGTGAAGCCCATCGCGAGGGTGACGAGCTGCGCGGGGATGACCCGCTCGGTGCCCTGGAGGGAGTTGAGCTTGCCGTCCTTGAACTCCACCTCCACCAGGTGCAGCGACTGGACGTTGCCGTCGTCGTCGCCCTCGAAGTGGGTGGTGGAGACCGAGTAGAGGCGCTCGCCGCCCTCCTCGTGCGCCGAGGTGACCTTGTAGAGCATCGGGAAGGTCGGCCAGGGCTGGTTCGCGTTCCGCTCCTCGCCCGGCCTCGGCATGATCTCCAGCTGCGTGACGGACAGGGCGCCCTGGCGGTGCGCGGTGCCGACGCAGTCGGCGCCGGTGTCGCCGCCGCCGATGACCACGACGTGCTTGTCCTTCGCGGTGATCGGGGAGACCGTGAGGTCGCCCTCCTGCACCTTGTTGGAGAGCGGCAGGTACTCCATCGCGAAGTGGATGCCGTCCAGCTCGCGGCCCGGCACGGGCAGGTCGCGCGAGACGGTGGCGCCCGCCGCGACGACGACCGCGTCGTAGCGGCGGCGCAGCTTCGCCGCGTCGACGTCCCGGCCGACCTCCACGCCCGTGCGGAACTTGGTGCCCTCCGCGCGCATCTGCTCGACGCGGCGGTTGATGTGGGACTTCTCCATCTTGAACTCGGGGATGCCGTAGCGCAGCAGGCCGCCGATGCGGTCGGCGCGCTCGTACACCACCACGGTGTGCCCGGCGCGGGTGAGCTGCTGGGCGGCGGCGAGCCCCGAGGGGCCCGAGCCGATCACGGCGACGGTCTTGCCGGAGAGCCGCTCGGGCGGCTGCGGGGTGACATCGCCCGCCTCCCACGCCTTGTCGATGATGGAGACCTCGACGTTCTTGATGGTCACCGGCGGCTGGTTGATGCCGAGCACGCACGCGGACTCGCACGGCGCAGGGCACAGCCTGCCGGTGAACTCCGGGAAGTTGTTGGTGGCGTGGAGCCGCTCTATGGCGGCGTTCCAGTCCTCCCGGTAGGCGTAGTCGTTCCACTCGGGGATCAGGTTCCCGAGCGGGCAGCCGTTGTGGCAGAACGGGATGCCGCAGTCCATGCAGCGGCCCGCCTGCTTGCTGATGACGGGCAGCAGCGAGCCCGGTACGTAGACCTCGTTCCAGTCCTTGACGCGCTCCTCGACGGGGCGGGTCCTTGCGACCTCGCGGCCGGTGGTGAGAAAGCCCTTCGGGTCAGCCATGGGTCGCCGCCTCCATCATCTTCTCGGTGGTCTCGGTCTCGGAGAGTCCGGCCAGCTCGGCGGCGTCCTTGGCGGCGAGCACTGCCTTGTACGTGGTGGGGATGATCTTGCTGAAGCGGCCGGCCGCGGTGTCCCACGCGTCGAGCAGCTTGGCGGCGACGGTGGAGCCCGTCTCCTCCTGGTGGCGGCGCACCACCTCGTGCAGCCACTGCCTGTCGGTGTCGTCGAGCTGCCCGACGGCGGACAGGTTGCCCGCGTTGACGTTGTCGGGGTCCAGGTCGATGACGTACGCGATGCCGCCGGACATGCCGGCCGCGAAGTTGCGTCCCGTCGGCCCGAGGATGACGGCGCGCCCGCCGGTCATGTACTCGCAGCCGTGGTCGCCCACGCCCTCGGTGACCACGGTCGCGCCGGAGTTGCGCACGCAGGTGCGCTCACCGCTGCGGCCGCGCAGGAACAGCTCGCCGCCCGTCGCGCCGTACGCGATGGTGTTGCCCGCGATCGTCGAGTACTCGGCGAGGTGGTCGGCGCCGCGGTCGGGCCGTACGACGACCCGGCCGCCCGACAGGCCCTTGCCGACGTAGTCGTTGGCGTCGCCTTCGAGGCGCAGGGTCACGCCGGACGGCAGGAACGCGCCGAAGGACTGGCCCGCGGAGCCGGTGAAGGTGATGTCGATGGTGTCGTCGGGCAGGCCCGCGCCGCCGAAGCGCTTGGTGACCTCGTGGCCGAGCATGGTGCCGACGGTGCGGTTGATGTTGCGGATGCCGATCTGCGCGCGGACCGGCTGGGCGGCCTCCGGGCTCCCGGCGTTCAGCGCGTCCGCGGCGAGGCGGATCAGCTCGTTGTCGAGGGCCTTGCCGAGGCCGTGGTCCTGCTCGACGGTGCGGTGGCGCACGGCGCCCCTGCCGAGCACCGGCACGTGGAACAGCGGCGCCAGGTCGAGGCCCTGGGCCTTCCAGTGGTTCACGGCCCGCTCGGTGTCGAGGAGTTCGGCGTGGCCGACGGCCTCCTCCAGGGTGCGGAAGCCGAGTTCGGCGAGGAGCTCGCGCACCTCCTCCGCGATGAACTCGAAGAACCGCACGACGTACTCGGCCTTGCCGGAGAACCGTTCCCGCAGCACCGGGTTCTGGGTCGCGATGCCGACGGGACAGGTGTCGAGGTGGCAGACGCGCATCATGACGCAGCCGGACACCACGAGCGGCGCGGTCGCGAAGCCGAACTCCTCCGCGCCGAGGAGCGCGGCGATGACCACGTCGCGGCCGGTCTTGAGCTGGCCGTCGGTCTGCACGACGATCCGGTCCCGCAGGCCGTTGAGCAGCAGGGTCTGCTGGGTCTCGGCGAGGCCGAGCTCCCAGGGGCCGCCCGCGTGCTTGAGGGAGGTGAGCGGGGACGCGCCGGTGCCGCCGTCGTGTCCTGAGATCAGCACGACGTCGGCGTGGGCCTTGGAGACGCCGGCCGCGACCGTGCCGACACCGACCTCGGAGACCAGCTTCACATGGATGCGGGCCTGCGGATTGGCGTTCTTCAGGTCGTGGATGAGCTGGGCGAGGTCCTCGATCGAGTAGATGTCGTGGTGCGGCGGCGGCGAGATGAGGCCGACGCCCGGCGTCGAGTGCCGGGTGGTGGCGACCCACGGGTAGACCTTGTGACCCGGCAGCTGGCCGCCCTCGCCCGGCTTGGCGCCCTGGGCCATCTTGATCTGGATGTCGTCGGCGTTGACGAGGTACTCGCTGGTGACGCCGAACCTGCCGGACGCGACCTGCTTGATCGCGGAGCGCCGCGCCGGGTCGTGCAGGCGGTCGGTGTCCTCGCCGCCCTCACCGGTGTTGGACTTCCCGCCGAGCCGGTTCATGGCGATGGCGAGCGTCTCGTGCGCCTCGCGGGAGATCGAGCCGTACGACATGGCGCCGGTGGAGAACCGCTTGACGATCTCGGAGGCGGGCTCGACCTCGTCCAGGGGGATCGGGTCGCGGCCAGAGGCGAAGTTGAACAGGCCACGCAGCGTCATCAGCCGCTCGGACTGCTCGTTGACCCGGCCCGTGTACTTCTTGAAGATGTCGTAGCGGCCCGAGCGGGTGGCGTGCTGGAGCCTGAAGACCGTCTCCGGGTCGAACAGGTGCGGCTCGCCCTCGCGCCGCCACTGGTACTCGCCCCCTATCTCCAGCTTGCGGTGGCTCGCGGAGATGCCGGAGGCCGGGTAGCCCTTGGCGTGCCGGGCCGCGACCTCCTGGGCGACGACGTCGAGCCCCGCCCCGCCGATCTTGGTCGCGGTGCCGTTGAAGTACTTGTCGACGAAGGCCTGGTCGAGGCCGACGGCCTCGAAGACCTGCGCGCCGCGGTACGAGGCGACGGTGGAGATGCCCATCTTGGACATGACCTTCAGGACGCCCTTGCCGAGCGCGTAGATCAGGTTGCGGATGGCCTGCTCGGGTTCGAGGCCCTCGATGAAGGTCCCGGCGCGCACCAGGTCCTCGACCGACTCCATCGCGAGGTACGGGTTGACCGCCGCGGCGCCGTAGCCGATGAGCAGGGCGATGTGGTGGACCTCGCGCACGTCGCCCGCCTCGACGAGCAGCCCCACCTGGGTGCGCTGCTTGGTGCGGATGAGGTGGTGGTGGACGGCCGCGGTGAGCAGCAGCGAGGGGATGGGCGCCTGCTCGGCGTCGGAGTGCCGGTCGGAGAGCACGATGATGCGCGCGCCGCTCTCGATCGCGGCGTCCGTCTCGGCGCAGATCTCCTCGATGCGCGCGGCCAGCGCCTCGCCGCCGCCCGCGACCCGGTAGAGCCCGGAGAGGGTGGCGGAGGCCATGCCGGGCATGTCGCCGTCGGCGTTGATGTGGACGAGCTTGGCGAGCTCGTCGTTGTCGAGGACGGGGAACGGCAGCGTCACACTGCGGCAGGACGCCGCGGTCGGCTCCAGCAGGTTGCCCTGCGGGCCGAGCGACGAGTACAGCGAGGTGACGAGCTCCTCGCGGATGGCGTCCAGCGGCGGATTGGTGACCTGCGCGAACAGCTGGGTGAAGTAGTCGAACAGCAGCCGCGGGCGGGCCGAGAGCGCCGCGATCGGCGAGTCGGTGCCCATGGAGCCGATCGGCTCGGCGCCGGTGCGCGCCATCGGCGCGAGCAGGACGCGCAGCTCCTCCTCGGTGTAGCCGAAGGTCTGCTGGCGGCGGGTGACGGAGGCGTGGGTGTGCACGATGTGCTCGCGCTCCGGCAGGTCGGAGAGCTCGATCTCCCCGGCTTCGAGCCACTCCTGGTACGGGTGCTCCGCGGCGAGCGCCGCCTTGATCTCGTCGTCCTCGATGATGCGGTGCTCCGCGGTGTCCACGAGGAACATGCGGCCCGGCATGAGGCGGCCCTTGCGCACGACCCTTGCGGGGTCGATGTCGAGGACGCCGACCTCGGAGGCGAGGACGACGAGGCCCTCGTCGGTGACCCAGTAGCGGCCCGGGCGCAGCCCGTTGCGGTCGAGTACGGCGCCGACCTGGGTGCCGTCGGTGAAGGACACCACGGCGGGGCCGTCCCAGGGCTCCATCATCGTGGAGTGGTACTGGTAGAAGGCCCGGCGCGCCGGGTCCATGGCGTCGTTGTTCTCCCACGCCTCGGGCACCATCATCAGCACCGAGTGGGGCAGCGAGCGGCCGCCGAGGTGGAGCAGTTCCAGTACCTCGTCGAAGGTCGCCGAGTCGGAGGCGCCGGGCGTGTTGATCGGGAAGATCCGCTCAAGGGCGCCCTCGCCGAACAGCCCGGAGGCGAGCTGCGACTCGCGGGCGCGCATCCAGTTGCGGTTGCCCTGGACGGTGTTGATCTCGCCGTTGTGCGCGACGAAGCGGTACGGGTGGGCCAGCGGCCAGCTCGGGAACGTGTTGGTGGAGAAGCGCGAGTGCACGAGCGCGATCGCGCTGCCGAACCTGCGGTCCGAGAGGTCGGGGAAGAAGGGCTCCAGCTGCTCGGTGGTGAGCATGCCCTTGTAGACGACGGTGCGCGAGGACAGCGAGGGGAAGTACACGCCCGCCTGGCGCTCGGCGCGCTTGCGCAGCACGAACGCCTTGCGGTCCAGCGCGATGCCGGTGCTCGCGTGGTCCGTCACGAACAGCTGCCGGAAGATCGGCTGGGTGGCGCGGGCGGTGAGCCCGAGCATCTGGGGGGCCACCGGCAGCTCGCGCCAGCCGAGGACGGTCAGGCCCTCCTCGGCCGCGATCGCCTCGATGGCCTCGACGCCCTCGTCCGCCTCCTCCGCGGGCAGGAAGGCGGTGCCGACCGCGTACGCGCCGGGCTCGGGCAGCGGGAAGCCCGCGACCTCGCGGAAGAACGCGTCGGGGACCTGCGTGAGGATGCCGGCGCCGTCGCCGGAGTCCGGCTCGGAGCCGGTGGCGCCCCGGTGCTCGAGGTTGCGCAGGACGGTCAACGCCTGCTCGACCAGCTCGTGGCTGGCATCGCCGGTGAGGGTCGCGACGAAGCCGACGCCGCACGCGTCGTGTTCGTTGCGGGGGTCGTACATCCCCTGCGGAGCGGGGCGACCGTCCATGGGCGACCAGGCGTGCGAACGCATCGGCTCTCCCGTCGTCGTCGTGGCATATGCAAGAACCGAGGGACGACGTTGGCCCTCCAAAGAAATTTCGTGCAGGTTACATGATGGTGTTCTGCCCAGAAAGCGGAAGATTCCATCCAACATGCGGACACCTGAACGCGTCCCAGCGGGGTCTCCGAGGTGACGGCCGCCCAGCGAAGGACACGGTGTGTGCCGGACAGTCCGGCGCCTGTCCGGGGGCGCGGGCCTCATTGCCCGCGGCGCTAACGGGTCATGCCCCGGTATCGCGGGATCGAAACCGCCGTGTAACAGGTACGTACGACACGCCCGGCCAGTGTCGCATCCCGCGGCCTCCCGCGCCCAGGGAGATCGGTCACAACGACGGGCGCGGCCGCCGGCGCCCGCGCCCGCCCCTGTCCCCTCGCTTCCCTCACACAGGGGTGTGACCTGCCGTGACCCGCCGCTACAGCGCGGCGCCCAGCACCGCCCCGAGGCCGTACGTGAGGGCCGCGGCGGCCCCGCCGAGCGCGAGCTGCCGCACCCCGCTGAACCACCAGGCGCGGGCCGTCACCCGGGCCACCAGCGCCCCGCAGGCGAAGAGGCCGGCGAGCGCGAGCAGCACGGCGGGCCACAGCGTGGTGGCGCCGAGCAGGAACGGCAGGACGGGCAGCAGCGCGCCCACCGCGAACGAGCCGAACGACGACACCGCGGCCACGGCGGGCGACGGCAGGTCGTCGGGGTCGATGCCGAGCTCCTCGCGCGCGTGGATCTCCAGCGCCTGCTCAGGGTCGGCGGACAGCTGCTCGGCGACCTGCCGGGCGAGGACCGGCTCCACACCGCGCGACACGTAGAGCTCGGCCAGCTCTGCCAGCTCGTCCGCCGGGTTGCGGCGCAGCTCGGCGCGTTCCACGGCGAGCTCGGCCTCGACGAGCTCGCGCTGCGAGGCGACCGAGGTGTACTCCCCCGCCGCCATCGAGAAGGCGCCCGCCGCGAGCCCGGCGAGGCCGGTGATCACCACGGTGTGCGGGGAGACCGCGCCGCCGGCGACGCCGGTCATCAGCGCGAGGTTGGAGACCAGGCCGTCCATCGCCCCGAACACCGCGGGGCGCAGCCAGCCGCCCGTCACGTCGCGGTGGGTGTGGTTCTCGCGGTGTGCGTCGTGCAGTGTCGCGTTCGCCTCGAAGACGGCCATGGTGTGCGTTCCCCTTCCCGCGGGCGGCAGCCCGGTTCCGTACGGAGCCGACGGGCCCCTCCCACGCTCGAAAGTACGCACGGAAATCGATCGCCGCCAGCAAGGAAGGCCGTACTTACCGCAGGTCAAAGGGGTATGGACCGGGCGAGTGGCCCCTCGGGGCGAGGCGGCTCACGCGGTGGCCCCACCGGTCCTTCGCGCGGCCTCGCGGCCCGCGGGACGACCGTACGGGCGGTGCGTGCGGAAGGCGGCGGACACGCTGCGGCGCACGGCGGAACACGGGGTGAACAATCCTCCGCGCGTCCGCGCGAAGGCGTGGGAAGCCGGGGCAGTGCACGGGCCCCCGCGGGACGGCGGTGTGCCGTCCTGCGGGGGCCCGCCCGGGTCCTCGGCTCTACTTCGCGGTCTCCGCCGCCGGGCCGGCGCTCTCCGCCCGCGTCCCCGGCTCTGCGGAGTCACCCGCGCCGGTGGGCTTCTCCGGGTCCGTGGACTCCTCGGGGTCCGTGGACTCCTCGGGGTCCGTGGACTCCTCGGGGTTCTCCGGGTCCGGGTCCGGGTGCGCGCCCGGTTCGACGACGCTCTCGCGGCCGGGGCGCAGCCGCGCCGACAGGACGATGTAGAGCACGGCGAGGACGAACATCACCATGACCGTCCACAGGTTCAGGCGCAGGCCCAGGATGTGGTTGGCCTCGTCGACGCGGAGGTACTCCGTGCCGCCGCGCCCCACGCAGTACAGCGCCACGTAGAGCGCGAAGGCCCGGCCGTGGCCCAGCTGCCACCTGCGGTCGGCCCAGACGACCAGCGCGGCGACGACCAGGCACCACAGCGACTCGTACAGGAACGTCGGGTGGTAGTAGCCGGGCGTGCCGCCGCCGGAGGGGTTGGTGATGTGCAGGGCCCACGGGACGTGGGTCGGCTTGCCGTAGAGCTCCTGGTTGAACCAGTTGCCCCAGCGGCCGATCGCCTGCGCGATCGCGACGGCGGGGGCGAGCGCGTCGGCCCACGCGGCCAGCGGGATGCCCCGCCTGCGGCAGCCGATCCACGCGCCCACGGCGCCGAGCGCGACGGCGCCCCAGATGCCGAGCCCGCCCTCCCAGATCTTGAAGGCGTTGACCCAGTCCTCGCCCTTCTCGAAGTAGAGCTCGGGGTCCGTCACCACGTGGTAGAGACGGCCGCCCACCAGGCCGAAGGGCACCGCCCACACCGCGATGTCCGCGACCGTTCCCGACCTGCCGCCGCGGGCGACCCAGCGCTTGTTGCCGTACCAGACGGCGACGAAGACACCGACGATGATGCAGAAGGCGTAGCCGCGCAGCGGAAGCGGTCCGAGGTGGATCACTCCGACGGACGGACTGGGGATGTAGGCAAGTTCCATGGCAGGTCCGACGCTACCGTGCCGGGCCCCGCGCACGGCCGGTCACCCGGCAACGTCCTGGTAACGGGCGGTTGATTTTCCGGGCAGGCGGGCGGGCCGGGGGCGGGCATGCGGGCGGGGCCGGGGCGGCGCCCCGGCCCCGCCCGCGAGGCCGCGCGGATCAGGCCCCCGGGGTCGCGGCCTTCCCCGGCTGCTTGCCCTTGTTCGCCTCGGCGACCCACTTCCTGAGGTTCGCCGGGGTGATGTTCTCGTTCCCCTTCTTCGGGAAGACGGGGGTGCCGTTGAGCAGGACGGTGGGCGTGCCGGCGAAGCCGCCGGTGCGGAACGCGGCCGCCGACTTGCTGACCCACCCGTCGTGGACGCCCTTGTCGACGCAGTCGGTGAAGCGCTGCGTGGACAGCCCGTCGACCTTGCCCGCGAGCTCGGTCAGCCTGCTGTTCTTGCCGAAGGCGTCCGAGGTCTCCTCGGGCTGGTTCTCGTACAGCACGTCGTGGAACCGCGGGAACCTCCCCGCGTCCTGCGCGCACGCCGCGGCGTTGGCCGCGCGCACGGAGCCGGTGCCGCCCATGTTGCCGTCGATGATCGTGGCGAGGTGGTACTCGACCTTCAACTGGCCGCTGTTCTCCAGCTGGTGGAACGTGTCGCGGAAGACGTTCTCGAACTGCCCGCAGATCGGGCAGCGGAAGTCCTCCCACACGGTGAGCGTGGACGGCGCGTCCGCGGCGCCGACGCGGATCGCGAGGCCGTCCTTGCCGCCCGCACCGGCCGGCGCGCTGACGGGCCCCGCGGCGCCGTCGGCCGGCTCGTCCTTGCCCGCGTTGGCGGCGAGCACGCCGATGCCGGCCGCGAGGGCCAGCACGGCGAGCGCGGTCCCGCCGACGACGAAGCCGCGCCTGCGCTTCTCGCGCGACTTCTCCGCCGCGCGTTCCTGCTGGATGCGCTCTCGGGCGCTCCTGGTTGCCACACGTGTCTTCTCACTCACACGACGGCAACGAACCGGGGAGGTGCGCAGGCGCCTCCCCGGTCCGAGGTCCACCCGTAAGGATGAGACCGTCCCTCACGCGCGTTCGAACGCGGGCGGCGCGCCGCCCCACCGGACGGCGTGCGGCCCGCGGCTCAGCGCGCGGCGGCCCGTACGCCCGCGGCGAGGTCGCGGGAGAGCGCGCGCACCCCGGCGACGGCGGCCGCGCTGTCCTGCGCGTCCAGGACCCGCTTGACGTAGGCGCTGCCGACGATGACGCCGTCCGCGAAGGCGGCGACCTCGGCGGCCTGCGCCGCGTTGGACACGCCGAGCCCGACGCAGACCGGCAGGTCGCCCGCGGCCCTGGTCCTGGCGACGACGTCCCTGGCCTGCTCGCCCACGGACTCACGGGTGCCGGTGACGCCCATCAGCGAGGCCGCGTACACGAAGCCGCTGCCCGCCGCCGTGATCTCGGCGAGGCGCGCGTCCCTGCTGCTCGGGGCGACGACGAAGACGGTCGCGAGGTCGTGCTTGGCGGCGTGCTGCCGCCACAGCGCGGACTCCTGGACGGGCAGGTCGGGCAGGATGCACCCGGCGCCGCCCGCGGCGGCGAGCTCCGCGGTGAAGCGCTCGACGCCGTAGCGGTCGATCGGGTTCCAGTACGTCATCACGAGGACCGGCTTGCCGCTCGCCTCGTGGGCCTCGCGCACGGTGCGCAGCACGTCGGCGATGCGGACGCCGCCGCGCAGCGCGATGTCGTCGGCGGTCTGGATGACGGGCCCGTCGAGGACCGGGTCGCTGTAGGGCAGGCCCACCTCGACGATGTCGGCGCCGCCGTCGAACACCGCTCCGATGGCCTCGATCCCGGCGTCCACGGTGGGGAAGCCCGCCGGGTAGTAGGCGATCAGCGCGGCCCTGTCCTCGGCGCGTGCCGCCGCGAGGGTGTCCGCCAACAGCTGGATGTTCCCGCTCACTTGGCGTCCCCCTCGGGCGAGTCTGCGCGGTCGTCCGCGACGACGGCGGCCGATGCGGTGTCCGGCTCGACCGCGGTGTCCGGTGCGTAGAGCCCGAAGTAGCGGGCTGCCGTGTCCATGTCCTTGTCGCCGCGCCCGGAGAGGTTGACCACGAGCAGGCCGTCCTCGCCGAGCTGCCGGCCCACGGTGAGCGCGCCGGCCAGGGCGTGGGCGCTCTCGATGGCCGGGATGATGCCCTCGGTGCGCGACAGCAGCCGCAGGGCCCGCATGGCCTCGTCGTCGGTGACGGCGAGGTACTCGGCGCGCCCGCTGTCCTTCAGATGGGCGTGCTCGGGCCCGATGCCCGGGTAGTCGAGCCCCGCGGAGATCGAGTACGGCTCGGTGATCTGCCCCTCGTCGTCCTGGAGGACGTACGAGCGCGAGCCGTGCAGGATGCCGGGCTCGCCCGCAGTCAGGGTGGCCGCGTGCTCGCCGGTGGAGACGCCGTGCCCCGCGGCCTCGCAGCCCACCAGGCGGACGCCCGCATCGCCGAGAAACGGGTGGAAGAGGCCGATCGCGTTGGAGCCGCCGCCCACACAGGCGATCGCCGCGTCGGGCAGCCGGCCCGTGCGCTCGATCACCTGCCGCCGCGCCTCGACGCCGATGACGCGGTGGAAGTCGCGGACCATCGCGGGGAACGGGTGCGGTCCCGCGACCGTGCCGAACAGGTAGTGCGTGGTGTCGACGCTGGCGACCCAGTCGCGGAACGCCTCGTTGATGGCGTCCTTGAGGGTGCGGCTGCCGGACTTCACGGCGACGACCTCGGCGCCCAGGATGCGCATCCTGGCGACGTTGAGCGCCTGCCGCTCGGTGTCGATCTCGCCCATGTAGACGACGCATTCGAGGCCGAACAGGGCGCACGCGGTCGCGGTGGCGACGCCGTGCTGGCCCGCGCCGGTCTCGGCGACGATCCGGGTCTTGCCCATGCGCTTGGTCAGCAGGGCCTGGCCCAGCACATTGTTGATCTTGTGCGAGCCGGTGTGGTTGAGGTCCTCGCGCTTGAGGAACACCCGGGCGCCGCCCGCGTGTTCTGCGAAGCGCGGCACCTCGGTGAGCGGGCTGGGGCGGCCGGTGTACTCGACCATCAGCCGGTCGAGTTCGGCCGCGAACGCCGGGTCGGACTTCGCCTTGTCGTAGGCGACGGCGACCTCGTCCACCGCGGCGACGAGCGCCTCGGGGATGAACGTGCCGCCGAACGCGCCGAAATACCCGTCGGCGGTGGGGACCTGCCCCTCGGGATCGGGGATGAAGAACGCAGAGGGATCTGCGGAAGGCCTCGTGGACAACGGAGCAACTCCTCGGAAGCTAAGGACGGAAGGCACCGTATGCGGGCGCGGCACACCTGTGCGCCGCGCGCGCCGGCCTCCGCCATCGCATGCCGTTGACCTGTCCCGGCTCGTCGCCGATGACGTACCGCACCCGCCGCCCGTGCACCCGGCGCGCGGGCGCGCGGCAGCCCCGCGGGCGGCAGCCGCGCGCCAGGGGCGCGTGGCGCGTCTGCGGGGTGTCGGCCGCGGGGAGCGCGGGGCGGTACGCGGGCATGGCGTGCGCTCAGTCCCTGCCGTGGCGCAGGGCCGGATGGGCGCCCGCGGCGACCAGGTCGGCGACGGCCGAGCGCGGGTCGCGGCCGGTGACGAGGGACTCGCCGACGAGCACGGCGTCGGCGCCCGCGTTGGCGTAGGCGATCAGGTCGTGCGGCCCGCGCACGCCCGACTCGGCGACCGTGACGACGCCCGCAGGCAGCTCGGGGGCGACCCGCTCGAAGGTGGAGCGGTCGACCTTGAGGGTCTTCAGGTTGCGCGCGTTGACCCCGACGATGCGGGCGCCCGCGTCGAGGGCGCGCTCCGCCTCCTCCTCGTCGTGGACCTCGACGAGCGGCGTGAGCCCGATGGACTCGGCGCGCTCGACGAGCGAGACGAGCGCGGGCTGTTCGAGCGCGGCGACGATCAGCAGGACGAGGTCGGCGCCGTACGCCCTGGCCTCCCACAGCTGGTAGGAGGTGACGACGAAGTCCTTGCGCAGGACCGGGACGTCGACGCGGGCGCGCACGGACTCCAGGTCGGCGAGCGAGCCGCCGAAGCGGCGCTGCTCGGTGAGGACGGAGATGACGGCGGCGCCGCCCTCCTCGTACTCGGCGGCGAGGGCCGCGGGGTCGGCGATCGCGGCGAGCGCGCCCTTGGAGGGGCTGGAGCGCTTCACCTCGCAGATCACCCTGACCCCTTCGCCCCGCAGCGCCGCGACGCCGTCCTTGGCGTCGGGCACCCGGGCAGCGCGCTGCTTGAGCTCGTCGAGACCGACGCGCGCCTGGCGCTCGGCGAGGTCGGCGCGCACGCCGTCGATGATCTCGTCGAGCACGCTCACGCGAGCGGCCCCCTTCCGTTCAGGCGGGTGGGTCATGTGTTCAGGTTCCGGCCCCTTCGATGCTAGCCGTAAGAGGCCAAAGGCCCTCATCACGGGGTGCGCGGGTCGCGGGCGGGGCCTGTCCGCGGCTCACGGGGCGAGCAGGCCGCCGAAGGGCAGGTTGCGCGCCACGGTGAAGACGGCGACGAGCACGCAGAAGAACCAGCCCCAGTGGCCGCTGATCCGCACGGTGGCGGGCAGGCCCCTGCGGGTCCGCAGCACCCACCGCACCCACAGGACCGCGCAGGCGGCGAAGGCGGCCACGGCGAGCGCGTTGTCGTGCAGCGCGGTCGGCAGGTCGCCCGTGGCGACGGCGTGCGCGCACCGCAGGCCGCCGCAGCCGGGGCAGTAGACGCCGGTCAGCGCGTAGAGCGGGCAGACGGGGTAGTGGCCGGGGCGGTTCGGGTTGACGAGCCCCACGTACGTGAAGGCGGCGGCCGCGCCCGCGAGGACGCCGAGCGGCCTGGCCCACCGGCCGGCCCCCTGTGCGGGCGGCCGCACCACCGGTGCCGTCATCGCTGCCACTCCGTCCCGTGGTCGTCTGCCGCACCCGGCCGCCGGGCGGACGGCCGGGTCCTGCCCCGGCCGGCGGGCGGCCGGGTGGTGCGGGCGCTCAGGCCCTGGCGTGCTGCTGCGCCTGCGCGCCACCGGTGCGGGCGGCGATCTGCGCGCGGCCCGCCTCCTCGCGCGCCTGCCTCATCTCGTCGGACTCCTTCGGCATGCCGAGGCCCATGGCCCGCATGATCACGCCGACGATGCCGCCGAGGACGACCACGCCCATGCTGGCCCAGAAGCCGACCGGGCTGTCGCCCACCATGAAGACCCCGCCGGCGCAGAAGCCGACGAAGGAAATGATGACGCCGGTCCAGGCCGCCGGCGTGTGTCCGTGGCTGCTGTTAGCCGCCATGAGTTGCTCCTCGTTGCTGTGGCGCTGTGTGGTGGGCGCTGTGTCGTCCGCCGGACGCGCGGGGCGGCGTGGCGCCGCCGTCCCGCCCGTCCGATGCTCACCCGGCATTCTCCCGCATGCACTGCGGGTGACGCGCGAGGGGGGTCGGTGCGCGCCACCGGGGCGCGGGGCGCGCGCGTCAGCTCTGCTCGGTGGGGTCCTCGCCCCGGTCGAGCGCCTTCCACACGTCCTCCGGCCTGTCCGGGTCCACGACGGGCTTGCGGCGTGCGGCCGCCCTGAGTCCTGCGGCGCCGGTGCCGCGCTCGTACCGGCCCGACATGGCGGGCCAGCGCCTGCCGTAGCCGACGGCGAGGAGTCCGGCGGCGAGGATCAGCACCCCGGCGACGGCCGCCACGTACGGCCATCCGGTGTGGCTGAGGGCGTGCACGGTCGCCGACGAGTCGCCCGTGGTCTGCGCGGCCTTCTCGTCGAGGGCGTCGGAGCCGGTGCCGCCGAGGAGCGCGGAGACCGCGGTGCCCGCGCCGCTGAGCGCCAGCACGGCCGCCACGGCGAGCCGCCCGGCGCGGCGCACGGCGAACACGGCGACCAGCGCGGCGAGGCCGACCACGGCGAGCGCGGCGGGCACGCCCGTCACGTCGCGGCCGTCGGCGGTGACCGTCACGGCGCCGCCGCCCACGGCGGCCGCGCCCCTGGCCCAGATCTGGCCCGAGGCGATGAGCGCCACCGCGGCGCCCGCGGCGCCGAGGAGCAGGGCTGCTGCGAGGCTGCGGCGGCCGCTCGTGGCGCCGGTCGCGCGTCGCTCGTCGGTGGTGCCCCGGGGGGCGGGTAGCGCTGTCACGCCCTCCACTATCCCCTACGGCCTCCTGCGCGGTTCAGGCGGTGCTGGGCTCCGCGGGGACCAGCCGGTTCGCGGTGTGCACGGCCCGCAGCACCGCGGCGGCCTTGTTGCGGCACTCGGCGTCCTCCGACTCGGGGTCGGAGTCGGCGACGATGCCCGCGCCGGCCTGCACGTAGGCTGTGCCGTCGCGCAGCAGGGCGGTGCGGATCGCGATGGCCGTGTCGGAGTCGCCGGCGAAGTCGAGGTAGCCGACGCAGCCGCCGTACACGCCGCGCCTGCTGGGCTCCAGCTCGTCGATGATCTGGAGGGCGCGGGGCTTGGGCGCGCCGGAGAGCGTGCCGGCGGGGAAGCAGGCGGTGAGCACGTCGAAGGCGGTGCGTCCCGGCGCGACGCGGCCGGTGACCGTGGAGACGATGTGCATGACGTGCGAGTACCGCTCGACGCTCATGAAGTCCACGACCTCGACGCTGCCCGGCTCGCAGACCCGGCCGAGGTCGTTGCGCCCGAGATCGACGAGCATCAGGTGCTCGGCGCGCTCCTTGGGGTCGGCGAGCAGCTCGTCGCCGAGGTCCTGGTCCTCGCGCGGGGTGGCGCCGCGCGGCCTTGTCCCGGCGATGGGGTGCAGCAGGGCGCGCCCGTCCTCGACCTTGACGAGGGCCTCGGGGCTGGACCCGACGACGTCGAAGGCGACGCCGCCGTCGTCGCCGGGGAAGCGGAAGAGGTACATGTAAGGGCTGGGGTTGGTGGTGCGCAGCACCCGGTACACGTCGAGGGCGCTCGCCGCGCAGGGCGTCTCGAACCGCTGCGAGGGCACGACCTGGAACGCCTCGCCCGCCCTGATGCGCTCCTTGATGTCCTCGACGGCGGCCCTGAACTGCTCCCCGCCCCAGCGGGCGGTGTAGTCGGGCAGCTCGGAGGGCGGCAGCGCCGTGGGCACCGTGTCGGCGGCCTTCGCGAGGTCGGCCTGCATGGCGTCGAGGCGGGCGACGGCGTCCGCGTACGCCTCGTCGACACCGGTGTCGAGGTCGTTGTGGTTGATCGCGTTGGCGATCAGCAGGACCGTGCCGTCCTGGTGGTCGAGTACGGCGAGGTCGGAGGTGAGCAGCATGGTCAGCTCGGGCAGGTGCAGGTCGTCGCGGGCGCCGGTGCCCTCGGCGCCCCTGTCGAGCTTCTCCAGCCTGCGCACCACGTCGAAGCCGAGGTGGCCGACCATGCCGCCGGTGAA
The DNA here is from genome assembly GCF_040704505.1 of Streptomyces sp. NPDC047002. Taxonomy (NCBI): domain Bacteria; kingdom Bacillati; phylum Actinomycetota; class Actinomycetes; order Kitasatosporales; family Streptomycetaceae; genus Streptomyces; species Streptomyces sp. NPDC047002. Next base: position 1,529 of record NZ_JBEYWC010000029.1, on the reverse strand, counting down.
GGGCGGAAGACCGAGGCCCGCTGTGAGGTCGCGGGGGGTGTGCAGCGCCTCCAGGGTGGCACGCAGCGCGGCGAGCGGGTCACCGCCCGCGGGGACGCCGACCGGCGGGGTGCCGAGCCAGTGCGCGGCGCCGCCGCGCTCGGTGAGGGCGGCGGCCGACCGTACGCCGACGAAGGAGTAGCGGGACCAGGAGCCCTGTTCCGCCGACTCCAGCAGGAACGTGCCGGGGCGCTCGGCCGCGAGCTTGCGGTACAGGCCGACCGGGGTGTCGCCGTCCGCGAGCAGCCGTCTGCTCACGGGGATGACGCGGCGGTCGACCGCCAGCTTGCGGAACGTCTCAAGATCCATGGCGGCAGACCCTACTCGGCCGCGAGGGGCAGTGTGCCGGCGTCGAAGCAGGTGCGGTCGCCGGTGTGGCAGGCGGCGCCGACCTGGTCGACCCTGACGAGCACGGTGTCGCCGTCGCAGTCGAGCGCGACGGACTTCACGTGCTGCGCGTGGCCCGAGGTGTCGCCCTTGACCCAGTACTCGCGCCGGCTGCGGGACCAGTACGTGCAGCGCCCGGTGGTCAGGGTGCGGTGCAGCGCCTCGTCGTCCATCCAGCCGAGCATCAGCACCTCGCCGGTGTCGTACTGCTGGGCGATGGCGGGAAAGAGCCCGTCGGCGTTGCGCGTGAGGCGGGCGGCGACTGCGGGGTCGAGCGGCGTGGTCATGGCCCCATTCTGCCGCGCCCCGCCGCACGCGCGGCGGGGCGCCCACTGGGCGGACAGGGGGCGGCGCCGTACGCTTGCGGGCATGTCGACCCATGCCAAACGTGAACGGCTCCTCCTCGCGGATCTGTTGGAAGCCGCAGGTCCTGACGCCCCCACCCTGTGCGAAGGCTGGCTCACCCGGGACCTCGCCGCGCACGTGGTGGTGCGGGACCGGCGGCCGGACGCCGCGGGAGGCACGGTCATCCCCGCGCTGCGCGCCCGCCTCGACCGGGTGCAGGCGGAGTACGGGGAGAAGCCGTACGAGGAGTTGCTCCAGATGGTCCGCACGGGCCCGGGGAAGATGTCGCCCTTCGGCCTGAAGCAGATCGACGAGGCGGCGAACACCACGGAGTTCTACATCCACGCGGAGGACGTGCGCAGGGCGCAGCCCGACTGGACGCCGCGCGAGGTGGACCCGGTCTTCGCCGACGCGCTGTGGTCGCGCCTGGAGAAGGGCGCGCGGCTGATGGGGCGCAAGGCGCCGGTCGGCCTGGTGCTGCGCCGCCCGGACGGCCGCACCGCTGTCGCGCGCCGCGGCACCCCGGTCGTGACGGTGACCGGCGAGCCGGGCGAGCTGACGCTGTTCCTCTCGGGCCGCCAGGCGTCGGCCGACGTCTCGCTCGACGGGGACAAGGACGCGGTGGCGAAGATCCTGGACGCGAAGCTGGGCGTCTGACCCGGCGCGGCGGGGTCCAGTTCTCCCGGCTCCTCGACGACCTGGGCCTCTTCACCGTCGAGGCGCACGCGAGGACGCGCGAGGAGATCATCTCCTCGCAG
>NZ_JBEYWC010000028.1:0-95860 GCF_040704505.1 Streptomyces sp. NPDC047002 | reverse complement strand
CCGGCGAACACGAGCGGCGGACACGCCTCAAGCTCCGCCACCACCGCACGCAGCGCCTCCTGATCCGGATACGACGGCTGCTGCGCAGCGGGAAGGGAACTCCATGCCTCTCCATGAAGGGAGGCACGTGTCTCAGTGGTCATGGATCCACCGTAGTCGCCGCCGCGTCCGCGCCGGCGGCGTATGAGGCCGCGCGCAAGGTGTATACGGCCGGAAAGGACGGCGTGGCGGGGTTGACGTAGATCATGTCGGAGGCATGTGCCACGCAATTCGGGCAATAGATCTTGCGCGGCCGAAGTGGTTGGTCCAGGCAACGGTTGAGTGGCTTCCTGCGCTTTTCCCCTTCCGTCTGTGAATAGAGAATGAACGGAGCTTGTCGCCGCAGACGGTTCGCGCCATGATCGGACTTTTTCGGCCGCCCCGTGCGACCGGCAAGATCTCCACGCCGGCCGGGCCCACGGCTGTTTTCCGGTCACCTTCGATTGCGCCCATGTGATGCGCGGCACAGTCGGTTGCGCATCATGGCGCGTTCCGTAGGATTGATTTCAGTAATCACGCCACTACGCCCCGTCGAAGCCTTCTTGATCTCAGGGGGACAGGGCGGAGGTCGTCGGGTGGGAGAGGTGCGTGCTGTGACAAAGGAAAACCCCGGTGCTTCCGCGATAGCGGCACACCGCGAAGAAATAGACGAGCTCGATATGCGCATCATCGAACTGCTGGAAAAGCGGTCCCAGATTTCCCGGAGAATCCAGTCCTTACGCGTGGGCCAGGGGGGCACCCGGACGGTCTTGTCCCGGGAAATGACGGTTCTTGAGCAGTACACGGCCCGGCTCGGGCGGCCGGGCGCCGCCATCGCGATGAGCGTGCTGGAATTCTGCCGCGGCGTCCGGCCGGCCGACGGGAGCCGGCCGAGCGAGTCGCCCGAAACCCCCGCCGTCACGCTGCCATGACGCCCCGTCCGCTCACCCGGACCGCGCGTCCTCGGCTGGGTGACATCTCCTTCCTCAACTGCGCTCCGCTCCGCTGGGCACTCGCGGACGGCGGAACGCGTGAGGACTTCGGCATCCTGTCGGCCCCTCCGGAGGCCCTGGCCGGCGAACTGGTGCGGGGCGGGCTCGACGTGAGCCCCGTGAGCCTCGTGCAGTACCTCAGCAACACGGACCGCCTCGTGCTCCTCCCGGGGCCCGTCATCGGCAGCGACGGGCCGGTGCTCTCGTGCCACCTGGTGACGCGGGGCGCCTCGCCGGCCGAACTGGACGGCGCCACGGTCGCGCTCTCCACGACCAGCCGCAGCACCGTGCTCCTCGTGCGCATGCTCCTCGAGGACTTCGTGGGCGTCAGACCCAGGTACGTGGCGCACCGTCAGGACCTGGACACCATGCTGGCCGCCGCGGACGCGGCCGTCCTCATCGGCGACGACGCCCTGCGGCTGACCGTGGCGAAGCGGCCCGATCTCGCCGTGCACGACACGGGGCAGCTCTGGCGGCGCTGCACGGGGCTGCCCATGGTGTTCGCCGTCTGGGCCGTGCGCAGGCGGTACGCGCAGGAGCGGCAGCCGCAGGTGCGTGCGGTGCACGAGGCCCTGACCGCTGCGGTCGACCGGGCGCGCCGTGCGCCCCTCGCGGTCGCGGCCGCGGCCCACCGCGAGTCGCTCCGCTCGCCCGCGGGGCCGGTCCCCTTCGACACCCTGCTGAGCTACTACCGGGCCATCGACTACTCGTTCGGACAGCGGCAGTTCGCGGCGATCGAAGAGTTCTCCCGCCGGGCCGCGGCACACGGTGAGGTACCCGCGGGAGTCGAACCCGAGTTCGCGCCGGGGCTCGCGCCGGGTGAAGCGGGCCCGCCACCTCCCCGGCCTCCGTCCACGCGTCAGGAGAAGGAAAATGATCAGGCACATCGTACTGTTCAAATTCAAGGACGGGATCACGTGGGAAACGCCTGCGGCGCAGGAGGCGGAGCGTGTCTGCCGACAAGTGGGGGCCGAGGTTCCGGAACTGCGTGAGTGGACCGTGGGCAGGAATGTCTCGGCACGCCCCATCGCCTATGATCTCGCTGTCATCGGTCTCGTGGACGACGAGGACGCCCTTGAGCGCTACCTCGTTGATCCTTTCCACCAGAAAGCCATAGCGATCTGGAGGGAGATCAGTGACTGGGTCATCGCGGATATCGAAGAGTAAGTAGGAGACAATGTCGTTCAGTAATGCAGACAAATGCACCTTCGTGGTCGACGGGGACATCGCGACCGGGCTCGCCATGAATGCCGTGGCCGCTCTTTCGCTCTCCGTCGGGCATCTCACCGAAGGAATCATCGGTGACGACGTGAAGGATGCGGACGGAGTTTCCCACCACGGAATCACCAGCATTCCGCTGCCGATCCTCCGCGGAGACCGGGCTGCGCTGCGCGACATCGTGCTGAAATCCGCCGAGTTCCCCGACGTTCTGGTCGTCGACTTCACCGAGGTCGCCCAGTCGTCGCGGAGCTACGACGAGTACACGGACCGAACGGGCCGCATCATCGCCGCGGAGCTGCCGTACATCGCCATCGCCGTGTGCGGGGGCAAGTCGGCCGTGAACAAGCTGACCGGCAGTCTGCCGCTGTATCGCTGAACACCCCTCGGACTCATCCCGGGTTCCGGTGGCGGACGTCCTCCGCCACCGGAACCCGGTACGCGGGGTGTTCGGGTTGCGGCGTGGACCACCGGCTCGCCGAGCATTCAGGAGTAACGGTGTTCACTGTCTTCAACGAGGAAATCGCCCGCGTCGCACGGGACATACGCGACCGGCACTACACGTATGTACGGGGCGAGATGTCGGAGGCCGACCTCGCGGCCTGGCAACTGTCCCAGTTCCGCGGGACCGTCGCCTATGTGAAGGACAACTCCCCCTTCTACAAGCGGCACTTGGCCGATGTCGACCCCGCGTCGATCTCGGCTCTGACGCCGCAGCAGCTCGCGTCCGTGCCGTTCACGACCAAGGACGACCTGCGCAACGAGTTCGAGGCGGTCCTCTCCCAGCCGCTGAACAAGGCATGGATCTTCTACGAGACGACCGGGACGACCGGCAGGAGCACCCCGTGCCCCCGTGACAACGTCGACTCGCTGAACAACAACACCACGCTGACGGTCTACTACGAGACGATCTTCAAGCAGTACGGCGAGAACCTCGTCGTCGGCGTCTCAGGGCCGACCGAGCTGCACGCCTTCGGGGACACCTTCGGCGAGGTCTGCCGCAACCTCGGACACGCCGTCGCCAAGATGTGGCCGCACTCGCCCATGGTCGGCTACGACCGCGCCCTGAAGGCCCTGCGCGAACTGCCCGCGAACGGGCTGTTCAGCACGCCGGGCATGGCGCTCTCGCTGGCGAAGAAGGCCAGGGCGGCGGGGCTCGACCCGCGGCGCGACTTCCACCTCGACGTGATCATGTGCACCGGGGAGCTGGCCTCGCCGAGCCTGCTGGAGAACGTGGGCGCGGTGTGGGGCGCGCGCGCCTACAACGCCCTGTACGGGTCCCAGGAGTCCTCCGTGATGGGCGCGGCCGCCGCCGACGGCCTCCTGCACACCGCCCCCCTGCTCAACGTGTACGAGGTCGTCGACCCCCTCACGGGCGCCGCGGTCGAGCCCGCGAGCGACGGGGTGCTCCACGGCGAGCTGGTGCTCACCGCCCTCTACCAGGGCAGCAAGCCGCTGATCCGCTACCGCACGGGGGACCTGGTCAGGCTGACGCCGGCCGCCGCGGACGCGACGCTTCCCGCGCCCACGCTCGAAGTGCTCGGCCGCACCCGCGACGAACTCGTGATCGGCGGACACCGCGTCAACGGCTACGACCTGGAGAACCTGCTGCTGACGCATCCCCGCGGCTACCTCGACTACCAGATCGTGATCGACGAGGTGGAGGGCCGCGACACGCTGACCCTGCGCCTTGAAGTCCCCGACGACGATCCGGAGGTGCGCGTCGACGAGCAGTCCGTCGTCCGCGACTGCCGCGAGCGGCTGGGGGTGGACGTCTCCTTCGAGTACGGCCCTCTCGGCCCCGTCACCACGACCGGCGCGATGGTGAGCTGGAAGGCCGCGAGGATCGAGGACCGGCGCGGCGCCCCCGACCAGGAGCGGGCGACCGCGCTCGCCCTGACCGCGGGACGGGCCCGGTGACCGGCACACCGGTCCACGACGGCCCCGGCGACCGGCCGCAGCGCAAGCCGGCGATCGCGGCCGTGGCCTACCACGACGGCGCCTTCGTGCCCCTGCGGGACGCGCAGGTGCCGGTGTCCACCCAGGCGTTGCAGTACGGCACGGGCGTCTTCGAGGGCATCCGCGCCTATGTCCAGCGCTCCACCGGCGAGTTGTCCCTGTTCCGGGCCAGAGAGCACTACGAGCGGTTCCTCGGCGGCGCCCGCACCCTGCACCTCGACGTCGGCCTCGACGTGAAGGAACTCGCCGAGCTGACCACGGAACTGCTGCGCCGCAGCGGTCTCGCGGAGGACAGCTACGTCCGCCCGCTGGCGTACAAGCGGTCCCTGATGCCGGGCACCCCGCCCGGTGTCCAGCTGCGCGGGGTGACCGACGCGCTGTCGGTCATCGCCTTCGCCATGGGCTCCTACACCGACCGCTCGGGGATACGCTGCGCGATCAGCTCGTGGCGCCGTCCGGGGGGCGACGTCCTGCCGGTGCGGGCCAAGGCCACGGGCGGGTACCTCAACAGCGCCCTGGCCGTGGACGAGGCCCGCGCGAGCGGCTGCGACGACGCCATCCTGCTCAACGCCGCGGGAAACGTCGCGGAGGCGAGCACGTCCAACGTGTTCGCCGTCGTCCGTGACCGGCTGGTCACCCCGCCGGTCACGGCCGGACTCCTGGAGGGCATCACCCGCGACACGGTGATCCGCCTCGCCGAGGACCTCGGCGTCCGCTGCGAGTTCGCCGACCTCGACCGCCACGACCTCTTCACCGCCGACGAGGTCTTCCTCACCGGGACCGGGTCCGAGGTCGTGCCGGTGACCGGGATCGCGGGGCGCGCCGTCGGAGCCGGCGTCCCCGGACCTCTCGCCACACGGCTCATGGACGCCTACCAGAAGCTGGTCCGCGGGGACGACCCGCGGCACGCCGACTGGCTCCTGCCCGTCGGCTGAGCCGAGCCCGCGCCCGTACCGGGTCCACGCACTACGAACGGAGAGCATCCCCATGCCCGACACACTGCGACAGCACTGGATAGGCCCCGACGCCGAGAAGGGCACCGTCGCCTCCATCGCCACACTGGGACCGCGCGGCACCAGCAGCGAGCAAGCTGCCTTATACCTGTGGGCCGACCGGGGGACCAGTGGCCCCGCCACCATAGAGCTCCACGACACCTACGAGCAGGCCGGCGCCGCACTCTTCGACGGCACGGCCACCCACCTCCTGGTCGCCAACGCCTACGCGCATGTCAACACGTTCTACATGTCGCCGAAGCTCCGGCTCGCGGGTGCCTTCGTCTTCGACACCCCCCAGTACGGCATCGCCGTGTCGCCGGGCCACGCCGTGGGCAGCAGACCCCGCATCGCCTCCCACCCCGCGCCCGTCCCGCTGATCGAGGAGCTCATCCCGGACGAGTACCGCGCTGCGGAGCTCGTGCTCGCCGACTCGACCAGCGCCGCGGCCGCCAAAGCCCAGGCCCTCGACACGGACCTCGCGCTCACCACGGAGCCCGCCGCGAAGGCGAACCACCTGCAGTTCATCTCCCGCACCCGCCCCATCCGGATGCTCTGGTCCGTCTTCCAGCTCGGCACGAGCGACTGACCACCCGCCCGGCGCCCCGCCGGGGGACCTGCGCCCGCCCCGCGCAGCCCCCGCGGGGCCTCCCGACCCCGCGCGCCTGTCACGAAGGAGCCTGCGCATGCTGCTGATAGACCGGGAAACCGTTCGCAGCCTGTACCCCATGGAGTACGCCGTCGAGGTGATGGCGGAAGCCCTGCGCCGCTACAGCGGAGGGCTGGCCGATCAGCCACTGCGCACCATCCTGCGGCCCGCGTCGAGCGAGGACCTGCTCGGGACCATGCCAGGGCACGTCGGAGGCGACGACCTCGCGGGCTTCGGTCTGAAGGCCATGGTCCTCAAGCCCGGCAACCCGGCACGCGGCCTCGACCTGCACATCGGGATCGTCATGGTCTTCCACCCCGAGACGGGAGAGCCGCTCGCGCTCATGGACGCGGGCGCCGTCACAGCGATCCGCACGGCCGCCGTCTCCGCCGTCGCGACGGACACGCTCGCCCCGGCCGGCGCCGGCGACCTGGCGATCCTCGGCTCCGGTGTCCAGGCCCGCAGCCACCTCGAAGCCATGCGGACCGTGCGCGAGCTGCGCCGTGTCCGGGTGTGGAGCCGCACGCCCGGCCACGCGGAGGCGTACCGGCAGTGGGCCGCCGCAGAACTCGGCCTCCAGGTGGAGACGGCGCCGACACCCGCGGAGGCGGTCCTGGGCGCGGACCTCGTCTGCACCACGACCGCGGCTCGGGAGCCCCTGCTCGAAGCGGCGGACATCGCCGAGGGCGCCCACGTCAACGCCGTGGGGGCGTCGTTCGCCGACCACCGTGAGCTGTCGTCGGAGGCGGTCGCGCGGGCCAGGCTCTTCGTGGACAGCCGCGAGTCGGCCCTCGCCGAGTCCGGCGACCTGCACCACCCCATCGCGGAGGGCCTGATCGCGCAGGACCACATCCTCGCCGAGCTGGGCGAGGTGCTGCTCGGTAAGCACCCCGGCCGCTCGGACGCCCGTGAGACCACCCTCTTCGCGTCCCTCGGGCTGGGCGTCCAGGACATCATGTCGGGCTTCGCCATCGCCAGGGCCGCCGAGAGGGAGCACCTGGGACACCGCTTCACCCTCGACTGAGGGCGACCCGCACGGCGCCGCGCGCTCCGCCGCGACCGGCCCGTGCCCGAGCAAGGCGGCACCACCGCCGCCGCGGAAGGACCTTCTCCATGAGCCGCTTCGCCTCAACACCGGTGCCCCGCACCGCTCTCGACGGCATCCCGGCCTACGTGCCCAAGCCGCCGCAGCCGCCCGCCCGTGGGACGTCGTACCGCCTCTTCCTCAACGAGAACCCGTTCCCGCCGCTGCCGTCCGTCCGGGAGGCGATCTCCCGCGCGTCCGGCGGCAGCAACCACTACCCCGAGATCTTCCCGACCCGGCTGGCGGGGGCCCTGGCGGACAAGTACGACGTCCCGCTCGACCATGTCGTCACCGGGCCCGGCTCGGTCGGCATCTACCAGCAGATCGGCCAGGCGTTCCTCGCGCCGGGGGACGAAGTCGTCTACGCCTGGCCCTCGTTCGAGGCGTACCCCATCGTGACGCGGATGGCGGGCGCCAGACCGGTCGAGGTCCGGCTGCGCGACCACACCCACGACCTCGACGCCCTCGCCGCGGCCGTCACACCGCGCACGCGCGCCGTCCTGCTCTGCGAGCCGAACAACCCGACCGGCACGGCGGTGGGCCGCGCCGCGGTCGAGGCGTTCCTCGACGACATCCCCGACGACGTGCTCGTCGTACTCGACGAGGCGTACGTCGAGTTCAGCGGCTCCGCGGACGCCGTGGACGGTGTCGCCCTGCACCGGGAGCGGCCGAACCTGATCAGCCTGAGGACCTTCTCCAAGGCGTACGGCCTGGCCGCCTGGCGGGTCGGCTACGGCTTCGCGAGTCCGGCCGTCGCCGAGGCGCTGCGCAAGTGCGCCGTGCCCTGCGGGGTCGGGCGCATCGCGGAAGAGGCCGCGCTGTTCTCCCTGACCGTGGAGGACGAACTGCGGGCCCGGGTCGAGGAGATCGCCAAGGAACGTGACCGGCTGCGCGACGCCCTGATCGGCCAGGGCTGGCCGGTCGCGCCGAGCAGGACGAACTTCCTGTGGCTGCCGCTGGGCGCGGGCGCCGACGCCTTCGCGCGGGAACTCGAGACGCACGGTCTGCTGACGCGGTCCTTCCCCGGCGACGGCGTACGCGTCACGGTGGGCGGTCGCGAGGCCGACGACCTGCTGCTGTCCGTCACGGCCGCGGTCGCGACGGCGTCGGTGCCCGACCCCTCCTGACGCCGGGCGGCCACGCTCAGGCGGGCGCGACGACCTTGCGGCTCATGTGCGAGTAGACGACGGAGGTCCGCACGTCGGCCAGCTCCGTGCGCTTGGTCAGCTCGTCGAGCACCACGGAGTGCAGGTGCTCTGTGTCCCGTACGGCGACATGGATGAGGAAGTCGTCGCCGCCCGTCAGCACGAACACCGAGAGGACCTCGGGCATGGCCTCGACGAAGGCGCGGAACTCCTCGATCACCCGGCGGCTCGGCGGGCGCACCCGCACCGCGATCACCGCCTGGAGCCCCCGGCCGAGCGAGGGCAGGTCGACCTCGGTCCTGAAGCCGAGGAGGACGCCGCGCGCCCGCAGCGAGCGCACGCGCTCCAGGCAGGTGGACGGCGCGATACCGAGCTCTCGTGCGAGATCGCGATTGCTGCGCCGACCATCTTCCTGGAGCAGCCGGACAAGCGCCGAATCTAGTTCGTCCACCCTGAGCCACCTCTTCCCGGGACCGAATATAATTCGTTGACCGGTCCATGTTGCCGTTCAGCTGCTAGATTGCCAAGTGTATGGAGGGGCAATTCGCGTTGATCGGATAATTTTTCCGAACAGCCGTGTGCGGGAGAAGAGGGTGAAGGTGACGGAGAAGACGAGTACCCGGCCGAGGGCGGACACCACGGCTCCCGCCACGGCGGCGGAGCGGGCCGAGGGACTCGCGGCCCCGGGCGCCCGGCGCACCAAGGTCCTCTCCATCGTCGCCGTCGTCGGCGCGGCCCTGCTGTGGAGCAGTTCCTACGCGGTGACGAAGGAAGTGCTGTCCGACGTCGGCCCGCTCACCATCGGGGCGCTCCGGTTCACCTTCGCGGCCCTCCTGCTCATCGCCATGACGCGCCTGCTGGCGAGGCGCCGGCCCATCGAGCGTCCGACGGGGCGGCAGCGCCTGCTGACCTGGCTCAGCGGACTGCTCGGCATCACGGTGTACTTCATCCTGGAGAACTTCGGCGTCGAACTGTCCACGGCCTCCGACGCCTCCCTCATCGTGGCCTCGTACCCGCTGATGACCATGCTGCTCGAACTGGCGGTCTTCCGCATCCGGATGCCGGTGGCCCGGATCGTCGCCGTGCTGGTCGCGGCCGCGGGCGCGTACCTCGTCGTCCGCAACGGCGCGGCCGTGGGCGGCAGCCAGCGGTGGCTGGGCGACATCCTGCTGCTGCTCGGCGGGATGGTCTGGGCGCTGTACAACCTGGTGAGCAAGCTCGCCGGCGGCCGGGACGCCGTCAGCGTGACCTGCCATCAGATGACGGCCGGCGCCGCCGGTTTCCTGCTCGCCTCGCTCTTCGAGGCGTCCCACTGGTCGGTGCCGTCCCCGACCAGCTCCGCGCTCCTCGTCTACCTCGCCGTGGGCTGCTCGGTCGGCGGCTTCCTCCTCTACAACTACGGGCTTCAGGCGCTCAAGTCGTCCGTAGCCGTCAACATTCTCAACCTCGTCCCGGCGTTCGGGGTGCTCGGCGCCGTGCTCATCAACGGCGAGAGCGTCCAACTCACACAGGCCACGGGCGGGATCGTGATCGTCGGCGGCGTCATGCTCGGTCTCGTCGACCGGGGCGGCGGCAGCCTGGAGCAGCCCAAGGAGCGTCGCTGAACAAGAACCCGCCGGGACGGGCGGCCCGAGGGCCCCGACGGTCCGCGCCGCCGCCCGCGGGCGGCGGCGCGGGAAAGCGGTGCGGAGGCACCCCTGACATGGGGTAATCTGATGTCGCACGCGGGCGATTAGCTCAGTGGGAGAGCGCTTCGTTCACACCGAAGAGGTCACTGGTTCGAACCCAGTATCGCCCACCGCGTACGAAGCCCCCGGAGATCCTCCGGGGGCTTCGCCGTGTGCGGGGGCGCTCAGTGCATGCGGCCGAGCGCGGCGCGCAGCCTGCGGACGTCCCGCAGACGGTGCTCGTACGTCGCGCCCGCGGCGAGCAGCAGCGCGCCCGCCAGCGCCATCGGCACCCAGCGCGGCACCAGACCCGCCACCTGGACCACGTACGGTGCCAGCTCGTGCAGCGCGTCGAGCGCGAGCACCGCGCCGCCGAGCGTCAGCGGCGCGAGCAGGCCGCGCCTGCCGCCCGCCAGGGTCGCGGCGAGCGCCGCGACGCCGAGCAGCAGCGGGCGCAGCCAGTGGGCGTCGAGCCAGGCCGCCCCCAGGCTCGGCACCAGCGCAAGGGCCAGCCCCGGGCCGTACGCGGCCCACGACGACGCCGTACGGTCCCCCCGCCTTTGCACCGCGCCCACCGCGAGCAGCGGCAGCGCCACCGGCGCCGTATACGCCTCGGGGGCCGCCACCCCCGCCCGCGCGAGCCACACCCACACCGCGGCGACCAGCAGCCCGGCCGCCGTGTACGTGCCCGCCGTGCGGCGCTCGGGCCGCACGGCCGTGCCCGCGGCGAGCAGCGCGCACAGCGTCAGCACCGGCGCGAGCGCGGCAGGGGCCGCCGCCGCCCGGCAGAGCGCGGCGAGGGCCGCCGCCGCGCCCGCCGTCTCCATGCCCGCAAGGACGGGACGCGGCAGCGGGACGCCCGCCACCAGGAGCGCGGCCACCGCCGCGGGGACGGGAAGCAGCGCGAACGCGACGGCGGGAGCCGGCAGACCCGCCGCCACCGCCGCCGTCCATCCGCACGCCGCCGCGCACACCACGGCCCACGGTCCCGCCGCCGCCCGCACCGTGAGCGGGGCACGCCCTACGCCCCGGCCGCCCGCCGACGCGACCCCCGCGCCCAGCACGGCAAGCGCCCCGAGGACCGGCACAAGCAACGGCCAGTGGGCCCCCGCGGCCAGGGCCACCAGCGGCACGCAGCAGACCGTCGCTGACCCCGCGGCCGTCACCGCCACCGCCGTGCCTGCGGCCGCCACCGGCCGTACCGCGACCACCGCGAGTGCGGCGACCAGCGCGAGCAGCAGCACCGCCGTCGGGACCCGGCCGAGCCCGAGCGCCGCGGGCAGCGCGACCACGGCCGCGGCGCCGAGCGCGAGCGCGGCGGACCCGGCCGCCGCCGCCCACCGCGGCCCTGCCGACCGCCGTGCGGCCGGCGGCAGCAGCAGCGCCACGGCGGCCAGGACGGCAGCCGCCGCCCCCGCGGGCAGCGGCCCGGCGTCCGCGCGGACGCCGGCGGCCGACTCGGCGAGCACCAGCAGCGGCACCGGCGCCACCCACAGCACGCAGGCCCCCGCCACCCCGGCCGCGCTCGCCGCGACCGCGCGGGCGGCGGCCCGCGGGAGCGGCGGCCGCGCCGCTGCCAAGGCCGCCGCCGCGCACGCCGGATACACCGTCACCGCCCAGCCGTCCGGCACCGCGTGGCGCGCCGCGTCGCCCACGGCGGCGACGGCGGCGAGCGTCGCGAGGACCGCGGCGGGCACCGTGAGGAACCGGGCGCGCGCCGCCGCGAGGGACGCGGCGGCCGCCCCCGCGAGCAGCAGCAGGCCCGGCAGGGCCGCTCCGGCCGCGGTGCGGGCGGCCAGCGACCACCAACCGCCGGCGAGCATGCCCGAGCCGCCGGTCGCTGCCGCGGCGACGGCAGCGGAGACCCGGAGCGCGGGCCGGGCCGCGGTGAGCGCCACCGCCGCGTCCGCCACCCCGGTCGCCAGCAGCGTCCAGGCGAGCACGAGCGGCGGGGCGCCGGCCGCCACCGCCCAGCACACTCCCGCGAACTGCCCGGCGAACACGGCGGCGGGCAGCGGTACGAGGAGCGCGGGCAGCGCGAGCCCGTACCCCGTCCACAGGGCGGCCAGGGCGAGCGCCGCGCCGCCGGCGAAGGCGAAGCCGCCCGCTCCCGTCAGCGACGCGAGGCCGGCCGTGTCGAGCACGGTGAGCAGCAGCCCGAGCACCGAGACGGTCTGCGCCGTTGCGCCGAGGCCCCTGCGGGCGAGCACGGCGGGGGCCGCGAGCGCCGCGACCGTCACCAGCGTCAGCACGGCCGTCCTGCCGCCGTCGCCGAGCGTGCCCCAACTGACCGCGGTGAACACGACAGCCGCGGTCGCGAGGAGCGTCCCGCCGAGCGCCAGCAGGGTGTTCTGCGCGCCGCGCGGCGCCACCTCGCGCGGGCGCTGCGGCGCGGCGGGCCAGGCGGCGGCGCCAGGCGGCGGGGCGGGCCAGGCCGGGGGAGCAGTGGCGGGCGGCGCCGCGGCGAGCAGCGACAGCAGGTGGGCGCGGTGCCGGAGCAGCACGTGCCTGCGCCCGTCCAGCCGGCGCAGTTCCTCGTCGAGGGCGGCCAGCCGGGCCCGCACGGAGGGGGCGTTCGTCATGCCCGTGAGTGTCCGCGCGCCCCGCGGCCCGGCCATCTGCGCGCGTACTCAGGAGGCGGCCCACGCGTACTCAGCGCGGTGCCTGAGTACGGGCGGCCGTAGTCCTGGCGCGGTTTGGTGGGAGGCCTCGGGGACCTGTATGGTTCAGTCCGTTGCCGGGCGATTAGCTCAGTGGGAGAGCGCTTCGTTCACACCGAAGAGGTCACTGGTTCGAACCCAGTATCGCCCACCGGAAACAGGCCGGTGCGTCCCGACGGACCGGCCTTTCGCTTTCCCGCGCCACCCGCCCTCCCTCGCAGGGGCGGCCCCTCGGCGGGTCGGCGAAGGGGCCGAGGAACCCTCAGGCGGCCGTCGCCGGGAGGTCGGGCGGCAGCGGCCAGCCCGCGGCCGCCCTGGCCCGCGCCTGCTCACCGCCGCGCACCAGCCAGCCGAGCGTCCCCCGCGCCTGCGCCGCGTGCCACGCGCCCTGGAGGCGGTGCAGCTCCACGGCGGTCAGCCGGCCGAGCCTCGCCGCGAACCTGCGCCCCACCGCACGGGTCACCTCAAGGGCGGCGAGCGCGTGCGCCGCCGGGTCGCGGGGGTCGGCCGCGCCCACCCCGTAGCGCGCGCACAGCTCGGCGAGGCCCCTGCGGCGCCCGGCCGTGCGCCGGTCGAGATGGCGGTCGAGGAGGAACGGGTCGAGCACGCACAGCGGCGACGGCTCCGCGTACCGGGCGAGACGGGTGGCCCGGTGCCGCCACAGCTCGCGGTCGAGGACCGTCATCCCGTACGCCGCGTGCGCCACCACCAGCGGCACACCGGCGGCCCACGCGGTGCCGAGCGCCCCTGCTATCTCCGCCACGACGGGGGCGGGCCAGCGGCCGTTGCGGTGCAGGTAGTCGTCGGTCAGCCCGTGCACGCGCGGCACCGGCACCCCCGGGTCCACCAGCCACCGCCTGACCCGGGGCGCCCGCCGCGGCGCCTCCTGGGACACCAGCGCCGCCGAGACGATCCTGTCGCCCTCCGCGTCCCTGCCCGTGGTCGCGGCCCCGAACGCGGCCAGCGGCCCCTCGTACCACAGCGTCATGCACGAACTCCTCAGCCCTGTACGGCAGATGACTGCCCAACGCAGCACGGACCGGTAGGTACCCGGACAGGTGGTGAGGTAAGCGGCCTTTGCGCCCGCTATACCCTTTCGCGAACGACCGCCGAGGCTCGGTACGATTCACGGACGCAGCGCCCGCTGCGGCAGCCCGTGCAGTGTAGGGAGAGACCGGTGTCAGACGTCCGTGTGATCATCCAACGCGATTCCGAGCGGGAAGAGCGCGTGGTGACGACGGGCACTACGGCCGCCGACCTCTTCGCCGGGGAGCGCAGCATCGTCGCGGCCCGGGTGGACGGGCAGCTCAAGGATCTCGCGTACGCCCCGGGCGAGGGCGAGGTCGTGGAGCCGGTCGAGATCTCCTCGCCGGACGGCCTTGACATCCTGCGCCACTCCACCGCGCACGTCATGGCGCAGGCCGTGCAGGAGATCTTCCCCGAGGCCAGGCTGGGCATCGGCCCGCCCATCAAGGACGGCTTCTACTACGACTTCGACGTCGAGCGGCCCTTCACCCCCGAGGACCTCAAGGCCGTCGAGAAGAAGATGCAGGAGATCCAGAAGCGCGGCCAGCGCTTCTCCCGCCGCGTCACCACCGACGAGGACGCCCGCGTGGAACTCGCGGGCGAGCCGTACAAGATCGAGCTCATCGGCCTCAAGGGCCGGGCGGCCGACGCGGCCGAGGGCGCGGACGCCGAGGTCGGCTCGGGCGAGCTGACCATCTACGACAACCTCGACGCGAAGACCGGCGAGCTGTGCTGGAAGGACCTGTGCCGGGGTCCCCACCTGCCCACCACCCGGTACATCCCCGCCTTCAAGCTGATGCGCTCGGCCGCCGCGTACTGGCGGGGCAGCGAGAAGAACCCGCAGCTCCAGCGGATCTACGGCACCGCGTGGCCGACGAGGGACGAGCTCAAGGCGCACCTGGAGTTCCTCGCCGAGGCCGAGCGCCGCGACCACCGCAAGCTCGGCGCCGAGCTCGACCTGTTCTCCTTCCCCGACGAGCTCGGCCCCGGCCTCGCCGTCTTCCATCCCAGGGGCGGGGTCATCCGCAAGGAGATGGAGAACTACTCCCGCAGGCGCCACGAGGACGAGGGGTACGAGTTCGTCAACACTCCCCACATCTCGAAGGAGCACCTCTTCGAGACCTCCGGCCACCTGCCGCACTACGCGGAGGGCATGTTCCCGCCCATCGAGTTCGACGGGCAGAACTACCGGCTCAAGGCGATGAACTGCCCCATGCACAACCTGATCTTCAAGTCGCGGGGCCGCTCGTACCGCGAACTGCCGCTGCGGCTGTTCGAATTCGGCACGGTCTACCGCTACGAGAAGTCCGGCGTGGTGCACGGCCTGACCCGCTCCCGCGGCTTCACCCAGGACGACTCGCACATCTACTGCACCAAGGAGCAGATGCCCGAGGAGCTCGACTCGCTCCTGACCTTCGTCCTGGACCTGCTGCGCGACTACGGGCTCGACGACTTCGAGCTCGAACTCTCCACCCGCGACCCGGAGTCGGACAAGTTCATCGGCTCCGACGAGGACTGGGAGGAGGCGACGGAGGCGCTGCGCTCGGCTGCCGAGAAGCAGGGCCTGCCGCTCGTGCCCGACCCGGGCGGCGCCGCCTACTACGGGCCGAAGATCTCCGTGCAGGCGAAGGACGCCATCGGCAGGTCCTGGCAGATGTCGACCCTCCAGGTCGACTTCAACCAGCCCAAGCGCTTCGGCCTCGAATACACCGCGGCCGACGGCTCCAAGCAGCAGCCCGTGATGCTGCACCGCGCGCTGTTCGGCTCGATCGAGCGGTTCTTCGGCGTCCTGCTCGAGCACTACGCGGGCGCCTTCCCCGCCTGGCTCGCGCCCGTGCAGGCCGTCGGCATCCCGGTCGGCGACACGCACGTGCCGTACCTGGAGGAGTTCGCGGCCGAGGCGCGCAAGCGCGGCCTGCGCATGGAGGTGGACTCCTCGTCCGACCGCATGCAGAAGAAGATCAGGAACCACCAGAAGGCCAAGACCCCGTACATGGTCATCGTCGGCGACGACGACATGCACGCGGGCACGGTCTCCTTCCGCTACCGCGACGGCTCGCAGGAGAACGGCATCCCGCGCGGCGACGCCCTGGACAAGATCGCCCGGGCGGTCGCCGACCGCGTCCAGGTCTGAACCCAGCCCGGCCGCAGCGGCCCCCGGAGCGGCCCTCAGCCCTCCGGGGGCCGCTGCCCTTCCCCGCCCTCCCGGCGGAAGACCTCGATCAGCCAGGACGAGAACGAGCCGGTCACCGCGCCGAACAGGGCGAGCCCGCACACCATGAGACCCACAGCGACCGTGCGGCCCACCGGCGTCACCGGGGTCGCGTCGCCGTAGCCGACCGTGGTGATCGCCGAGGCCGCCCACCACACCGAGTCGCCGTAGGTGCGGATCGTCGCGCCGGGCGCGAGCCGCTCCTCGTGGTAGACGGCAAGCGACGCCGTGAACGTCAGCAGCGCGGCGGCGAGCCCCGCGTACAGCATCACCCGCGCGTACAGGCCGAGCCGCGGCCGGCCGGAGCGGCGCCGCTGCACCGCGGAGTACACGGCGACCAGCCGCAGCGGGCGCAGCAGCGGAAGCAGCAGCACCAGCGAGTCCAGCCAGTGCGTCCGTACGAAGCGCACGCCCTCGCCGCTGAGCAGCAGCCGCACCGCGTAGTCGCACGCGAAGACCGCCCACGCGGCGAACATCACGGCGAGGGCCAGGTCCCGCCACACCTCGGGCGCCGCCCAGGCGAGCACCCGCACCGCGTACCCGGCGAGATAGGCCAGGGACACCCAGAGCAGCGGCAGCTCCGTCCGCTGCTCCCAGCGGGCGAGCCCGGCCCGGCCGGCGGCCTCGTGATCCTCGCGCATCGGCCCAGCATCCCGGCGGGCCGCGGGTACCGGCACCGGCGACACGCCACGCGCCCGCCACGTCTTATGCTGCAGGGCATGACGACTGAGCCGGAACAGCAGATCGGAGTGGGGAGCCCGGACGCGTTCCAGCGCCTGTGGACGCCTCACCGGATGGCGTACATCCAGGGCGAGAACAAGCCCAGCGGGTCCGGGGCCGAGGACGGCTGTCCCTTCTGCTCCATCCCGTCCAAGTCGGACGAGGACGGTCTGGTCGTCGCGCGCGGCGAGCGCGTGTACGCGGTGCTCAACCTCTACCCGTACAACGGCGGCCACCTCATGGTGGTGCCGTTCCGGCACGTCGCCGACTACACCGAGCTCGACGAGGCGGAGACCGCGGAACTCGGCCTGTTCACCAAGCGCGCCATGGCCGCGCTGCGCGCGGCGTCCGGTGCGCACGGCTTCAACATCGGCATGAACCAGGGCGCTGTCGCGGGCGCGGGGATCGCCGCCCACCTGCACCAGCACGTGGTGCCCCGGTGGGGCGGCGACACCAACTTCATGCCGGTCGTCGGCCACACCAAGGTGCTGCCGCAGCTCCTCGCCGACACCCGCGCCATGCTGGCCGCCGCCTGGCCCGCCTGAGCCGCGCACCCGAGGGCCGCACACGGGCGGTCCCGCACCGGAGGCCCTCCGGAGCGGGACCGCCCGCGTCTTTCGCGGCGCTACGCGTTGTACGTGTCGGCCTTCGAAGGCGACGGGTCCTGCACGGCGCCGCTCAGCGCGCCCGCGCGGGCGCCGAACTGCGCGGTGTCCACGCCGTGCTCGTCCAGCACGCGCAGCGCCGCGGTGTGCGCGGCCCGCAGCACCGGGGTGGCGGTGCGCAGCGCGTCGTCCGCCATGAAGCGGTGCAGCCACGGCTGCTCGGCCCAGGCGTGCCGCAGGCCGAACGGCTCGGGCAGCACCAGCTTGCCGCCGAGGTGGTCGAGGACCGGCGGATACCAGACCAGCGGCGCCCGCACCGCGAGTCTGACCACCTCGTCGTTGCTGACGAGCGGCAGGGTGCGGGTGGTGGTCTCCCAGAACTTGACCATCTTCGACGACGTGACGGTCTTCGGCGAGGGCTTGGTGGTGAACAGGCCGTGCACCGGGCCGAGCGCGTACCCCGTGACCTCGATGCGCAGGGTCTCGTGCAGCACGGTCACGTTGATCATCATGGTGAGGACCAGCTGGCCGTCCCAGAGCGTGAACTGCACGCCCAGGTAGTGGCGGTTGCCGCTGCCGAACTGCTGCTCGTTGCAGATCCGCTGTATCTCGTGCGGCTTGACCTGGAAGGCCTCGATGTCCTGGCCCTCCGGCCTGCTCACCGAGCCGGCGCCCTGGCCGACCGGCGAGACGATCCAGTGCTTCACCGAAGGTGTCGGGAAGCCGCCCGTGTTGAGCGGCCCGCGCTCCAGCAGCTTCAGCTGGTCGTGGATGGCCTTGATCACGTCCCAGCTGCGGAAGCCGTGTATCTCCTTGCCCGGGTCCTTCGGGACGAGCTGCTCGGCCAGCTGCCAGCCGCCCCACCGGGTGCCCATGCCGAGTATGCCCTTGGGGCCCGCGTAGAAGACGACGTTCGACTGCTGCTCTGCGGTCAGCTTCTGGAGGCCCTGCCGCAGCTCCTCGCGTGCCGACTCGCCAGGGTGCCCCGGCACCGCGTCCGGGACCTTGGCGCCGATGCCGCCGCCGGAGAGCAGCGCGTCCCACCGGCCGCGCAGGTCCTTGGCGGTCGACTCGGAGACCCGCTTGGCGAGGTACCAGCCGACGGGCGGCATCAGGATGACGCCGCGTATGTACCACCCCACGACGCCGTTGAACGGCAGGAACAGCAGGAAGATCACCGCGAGTACGCCGACCGCCACCAGCAGCAGCGTGCCGATGGCGCCCGCGCTCTTGCGCGCACCCGACGCGAGGCCGCGGCGCAGCGCGAACACCCCGAGCCACAGCAGCAGTCCCGGAAGGAACAGCACGCCGAAGACCACGGTGATCACCGTGAGCCGCTGGTCGCGCTCCTTGCGGATGTGGTTCGCGGCCAGGCAGTGCTCCACCACCGTCTGCGCCTCGATGCCGAAGGACTGGATGAGCGCGGCGCGCCCCCCGCCGAGGGTCCGGGTCTGCACGGCGCGCGCGAACGCCTCGCCCAGGTTGGGGGCGAAGATGTTGGTCCTGCCCTCCCTGGTGCGCGAGCCGCCCTTGATGGCGGACTTGTGCCACTCGTTGTCCGCCTTGAGGATCTCCGTGAGATCGCTGTCGCGGTACGCGGCCGAGGCCAGCGCCTGGGTCGCGGCGGTCCGGCCCGCCGCGCCCATCAGGGGCACCTGTGCCCCGGGGCTGAAGTCGAACCCGTCGCTCACTGCCTGACCGCCCCCACCCGTCGCCGAGGTTACGCTGTGCCGCCACTCCCGCCCCGCGGGTCCGCACGCCTGCTGAGCTGGGCACCCCAGCGTATCCGTGGTGCCCCGCTCTTGGCAGTCCTATGTCGACTACGCGTCGATCAAGCTCCGTTCCCGCAGCTTTTCGGCCACGGCCTGCGGCATCGGCTCGTGCCGCGCGTACGTGCGGCTGAAGCGGCCCGTGCCGTGCGCGAGCGACCTGAGGTCGACGGCGTACCTGCCGATCTCCAGCTCGGGCACCTCGGCGCGCACCACCGTGAGCCCGGCGCCCGCCGGCTCGGTCCCCACCACCCGGCCGCGGCGGCCCGACAGGTCGCTCATCACTGGGCCGACGTGCTCGTCCGGCACCAACACGGCCACCTCGGCGACCGGTTCGAGCAGGTGGATCGGCGCCGCGGCCGCCGCCTCGCGCAGCGCGAGCGCGCCCGCCGTCTGGAACGCCGCGTCCGACGAGTCCACCGAGTGCGCCTTGCCGTCGCGCAGCGTCACCCGCACGTCCACCAGCGGGTGCCCTGCGGCGACCCCGCGGGCGGCCTGCGCCCGCACGCCCTTCTCGACCGAGGGGACGAACTGCCGCGGCACCGCGCCGCCCACCACCTCGTCGGCGAACTCGACGCCCGAGCCGGGCGGCAGCGGCTCCACGGTGATCTCGCAGATCGCGAACTGCCCGTGCCCGCCCGACTGCTTCACATGCCGCCCGCGGCCCGTCGCCGGCGCGCCGAAGGTCTCGCGCAGCGCCACCCTGTGCGGTACGGCGTCGACCCGCACGCCGTAGCGGGTGCGCAGCCGCTCAAGGGCCACGTCCCGGTGCGCCTCGCCGAGGCACCACAGCACCAACTGGTGCGTGTCCTGGTTCTGTTCGAGGCACATCGTCGGATCCTCCGCGACCAGCCGCGCGAGCCCCTGCGACAGCTTGTCCTCGTCGGCCTTGCTGTGCGCCTCCACGGCGAGCGGCAGCAGCGGCTCCGGCATCGGCCACGCCTCCACCAGCAGCGGGTCGTCGGGCGCCGACAGGGTGTCGCCGGTCTCCGCGTGGGCGAGCTTCGCCACGCAGGCGAGGTCGCCCGCGGGGCACTCGGGCAGGACGCGCTGCTGCCTGCCGAACGGCGAGGACAGCGCGCCGACCCGCTCGTCCGCGCCGTGCGCCACCGCCCCACCCGCGCCGGGACCCGCCGGCGCGCGGCCGTCCGCCGGGTGGCGGCCCGCCACGTGCACCGTCACGTCGGGACGCAGCGTGCCGGAGAAGACCCGCACCAGCGACATCCGGCCCACGTACGGGTCGGACGCCGTCTTCACCACCTCGGCGAGGAGCGGGCCCGCCGGGTCGCAGCCGAGCCCTTCGCGCGCCGCGCCCCGCACCGTGGTCACCCGGGGCGCGGACCGCTCCAGCGGGGAGGGGAAGCCGCCCGTCACCAGGTCGAGCAGCTCCACCGTGCCGAGGCCCTGGGAGCCGCCGGGCGCGGCGGGCGCGGCGGCGAGCACCGGGTGGAACACCCCGCGTGCCACCGCCTTCTCCAGGTCGGCTGTGAGCGTCCCGACGTCCAGCTCCTCGCCCGCCAGGTAGCGGTCCATCAGGGTCTCGTCCTCGCTCTCCGCGATGATCCCCTCGATGAGCCGGTTGCGGGCCGCCTCGACGGCGGGCAGCGCGTCGTCGGACGGCGGCACCGCCCTGCGCCCGCCCGACGCGTAGTCGAAGACCCGGCGCGAGAGCAGCCCCACGAGGCCGGTCGCCTGCGCGTGCCCGTCCGGGCCCTCGGGCCCGAGCACCGGCAGGTAGAGCGGGACGACGGCGTCCGGGTCGTCCCCGCCGAACAGCCGCCCGCACACCCCCGTCATCGCCTCGAACCCGGTGCGCGCGGTGTCCAGGTGCGTGACGACGATGGCCCGCGGCATGCCCACGGCCGCGCACTCGTCCCACACGGCCCGCGTCACGTCGGGCACGGCCTCCGCCTCCTGCGCGGCCGAGACGACGAAGAGGGCCGCGTCCGCAGCCCGCAGACCGGCCCTCAGCTCGCCGACGAAGTCGGCGTATCCCGGAGTGTCCAGGAGATTGACCTTGTACCCGCCCCATTCGACGGGGACCAGCGACAGCTGCACGGAGCGGTGCTGCCTGTGCTCGATCTCGTCGTAGTCGGAGACGGTCGCCCCGTCCTCGACCCGGCCGGGCCGCACCACCGCCCCCGCGGTCTGCGCGAGCGCCTCGACGAGCGTCGTCTTGCCCGAGCCGCTGTGGCCGACCAGGACCACGTTCCTCACGGTGGCGGGCCGGTCGGCCGTCGTCGCCCCTCCGGCGGCCCCGATGTGTGTCTTCGCCTTGTCGCCCATGGTGTCCTGCCTCCCGGATGTGATCGCGCGGTGAGGGGTTGTGGAGGGCGCGGACAAGGGGGAGCCGCACGGGCAGCTCCGGCGGTGCCCACGGTGTCCTTCGAGCTTCGCACCCGGGCCAGGTCACGTCCATACGTCGGCCGCCCCGCACGTCCGGGGCGCGCCCCGGGGACCCGGCGGTGGCGGGCCGCGGTCGTGGCTACGATGGGCCAGCCGACGGCCACCGGGGCCGTACGGCGCACCGACCCCGGGAAAGCCATGCTGAACAAGTACGCGCGTGCGTTCTTCACGCGTGTCCTCACGCCGTTCGCCGCGCTCCTGCTCCGCCGGGGGGTGAGCCCGGACACGGTCACGCTGATCGGCACGGCGGGGGTGGTGGCGGGCGCGCTGGTGTTCTACCCCCGGGGTGAGTTCTTCTGGGGCACCATCTGCATCACGGTCTTCGTCTTCTCCGACCTGGTCGACGGCAACATGGCCAGGCAGGCCCAGATCTCCAGCCGCTGGGGCGCCTTCCTCGACTCCACGCTCGACCGGGTCGCCGACGGCGCGATCTTCGGCGGCTTCGCGCTCTGGTACGCGGGCACCGGCGACAACGACATGATGTGCGCCGTCGCCCTCTTCTGCCTCGCCAGCGGCCAGGTCGTCTCGTACACCAAGGCGCGCGGCGAGTCGATCGGCCTGCCCGTCGCCGTCAACGGCCTGGTGGAGCGCGCGGAGCGGCTGGTCATCACGCTGGTGCTCGGCGGCCTCGCGGGCTTTCACCGCACCTTCGGCGTCCCCGGCATCCAGATCCTGCTGCCGATCGCGCTGTGGATCGTGGCCGCGGGATCGCTGGTGACGCTGTGCCAGCGCGTCGTCACCGTGCGCCGGGAGGCCGCGGAGGCCGACGCGGCACGCGCGGCAGAGACGGCCGCGGCGCCCGCGGGCGGCTCCTCGGGCGGCGCCTCGTGAGCGGCGTGCGGGACCGCGCGACCGACGCCCTCTACGGACTCGGCTGGTCCACGGTCAAGACCCTGCCCGAGCCCGCGGCACGCTCGCTCGGCAGGACCGTCGCCGACACGGCGTGGAAGCGCCGCGGCCCCGGCGTGCTGCGCCTTGAGCGCAACCTCGCCCGGGTGGTGCCCGACGCGGGCCCCGAGCGCCTCGCCGAGCTGTCGAAGGCCGGGATGCGCTCGTACCTGCGGTACTGGATGGAGTCCTTCCGGCTGCCCACCTACTCCAAGGAGCGGGTGGTGGAGGGCTTCACCCCGAAGGGCCTGCACCACCTCGACGAGGCCTTCGCCGCCGGGCGCGGTGTCCTCATGGCGCTGCCCCACCTGGCCAACTGGGACCTCGCGGGCGCCTGGGTCGCCCAGGCGCTCGGCCGCAACTTCACCACCGTCGCCGAGCGGCTCAAGCCCGAGACGCTCTACGACCGGTTCGTGGCCTACCGCGAGAGCCTCGGCATGGAGGTCCTGCCGCACTCCGGAGGCTCCGCCTTCGGCACGCTCGCCAGGCGGCTGCGGGCCGGGGGCATGGTGTGCCTGGTCGCCGACCGCGACCTGTCGGCCTCGGGCGTCGGGGTCGACTTCTTCGGGGAGCGCGCCACCATGCCCGCGGGCCCCGCGATCCTCGCCCAGCACACCGGTGCCGCGCTGCTGCCCGTCACCCTCTGGTACGACGAGACGCCCGTCATGCGCGGCACGGTCCACCCGCCCGTCGAGGTCCCGGAGACGGGCGAAAGGAACGCCAAGACCTCCGCCATGACGCAGGCGCTCGCCGACGTCTTCGCCCGGGGCATCGCCGACCACCCGGAGGACTGGCACATGCTCCAGCGGCTCTGGCTCGCCGACCTCGACCCCGACAGGCGCCCCGCGCCGGAGGCCGGGGCGTCCGGGACATGAGGATCGGCATCGTCTGCCCGTACTCCTGGGACGTGCCGGGGGGCGTGCAGTTCCACATCAGGGACCTCTCCGAGCATCTGATCGGCCTCGGCCACGAGGTGTCCGTGCTCGCGCCGGCCGACGACGGGACGCCGCTGCCGCCGTACGTGGTCTCCGCCGGGCGCGCGGTGCCCGTCCCGTACAACGGGTCGGTGGCGCGGCTCAACTTCGGCTTCATCTCCGCCGCACGGGTCCGCAGGTGGCTGCACGACGGCGGCTTCGACGTGGTGCACATCCACGAGCCCTCGTCGCCCTCGCTCGGGCTGCTCACCTGCTGGGCCGCGCAGGGCCCGATCGTCGCGACGTTCCACACCTCCAACCCGCGCTCGCGCGCGATGATCGCCGCGTACGCGATCCTCCAGGCGGCGCTGGAGAAGATCAGCGCGCGCATCGCCGTCAGCGAGTACGCGCGGCGCACCCTGGTCGAACACCTCGGCGGGGACGCCGTGGTGATCCCCAACGGCGTCGACGTCGACTTCTTCGCGCGCGCCGAGCCCCACCCCGACTGGCAGGGCAGCGAGGGTGCGCCCACCATCGGCTTCGTCGGCCGCATCGACGAGCCGCGCAAGGGCCTGCCGGTCCTGATGCGGGCACTGCCCGCGATCCTCGCCGGCAGCCCGGGGGCCCGGCTGCTGGTCGCGGGGCGCGGCGACCCCAAGGAGGCCGTGGCGCCGCTGCCGCGCGAGCTGCGCGGCCGCGTCGAGTTCCTCGGCATGGTCAGCGACGAGGACAAGGCGCGCTTCCTCAGCAGCGTCGACCTGTACGTGGCGCCCAACACCGGCGGCGAGAGCTTCGGCATCATCCTCGTCGAGGCGATGTCCGCGGGCGCGCCGGTCCTCGCGAGCGACCTGGAGGCGTTCGCCCAGGTGCTCGGGCAGGGCAGCGCGGGCGTCCTGTTCCCCAACGAGGACGCGGACGCGCTGGCCGCGACGGCCCTCGAACTCCTCGCCGACGCCCCGCGCCGCGCCGCCCTGCGGGCCCGCGCCTCCGTGCACGTGCGGCGCTTCGACTGGTCGACGGTGGGCGCCGACATCCTCGCCGTCTACGAGACGGTCACCGACGGCGCTGTCCAAGTGGCGGCGGTCGAGCGGGGGACGGGCCGGTAGCGGGGCCCCGCGCCGGTCGCGTGCGGGCCGGTGCCCGCACGGCGCCGCCCGGTAGCCTGCTGGCGTGATCGAGACCTTCTCCTGGATCGGCGTCGCCGTCGTCGTGCTCATCGCCTTCGGCCTGTACCTGAGTTGGACCGCGGGGCGGCTCGACCGGCTGCACGCCAGGACCGACGCGACCCGCGCGTCCCTCGACGCGACGCTGCTGCGCAGGGCGTCCGTCGCCCAGGAGGTGGCCACCGCGGGCGTGCTCGACCCGGCCGCTTCGATCGTCCTCTACGAGGCGGCCCACGCGGCCCGCCAGGCCGAGGAGGAGCAGCGCGAGGTCGCCGAGAGCGAGCTCAGCCAGGCCCTGCGCGCCGTGTTCGGCGAGCCCGCGCAGGTCGAGGCCGTGAGGGCGGCACCGGGCGGTGTGGAGGCCGCGGACGAACTCGCCGCCGCCGTACGGCGCGTGCCGATGGCCCGGCGCTTCTACAACGACGCGGTGCGCGCCGCCCGCGCCCTGCGCAGGCACCGCAAGGTGCGCTGGTTCCGGCTGGCGGGCCACGCGCCGCGCCCCCTCACCTTCGAGATGGACGACGAGCCGCCGACCGCGCTGGCCGACCGGGCCGCCTAGGTGCATTGATCATGAGCGTTGACAATGCTCATGATCAAACACCTACGGCGTCGCGTGTACGGCGGCCCGGCCTGCCTCGGCGCTCAGCGGTCGAGCCGTTGCCTCGCGGCCTCCGTGACGGGCGTGAAGAGGTTGACGAGGTTCCCGTCAGGGTCGCGCAGGAGCAGCGACCTGTTGCCCCAGGGCATCGTCGTCGGCTCCTGCACGACCGTGCGGCCGAGCGCCGCGAGCCGCTCGTGCTCCGCGTCGGTGTCGGCCACGCGGAACTCCACGATCACCGAGTCGTTGGCGGCGGGCCGCGCGACGCCCTCGCCGTGGAGCGCGAGCGTGCGCTCGCTCGCCACTGCCAGCGTGCAGGACGGCAGGACGAGTTCGGCGAAGTCCGGCGAGTACCAGGTCGCCGCGGCCGCGGTGACCTCCTCGTAGAACGCGACGAGCCGGGGCGCGTCGGAGGTGATGACGCGGATCGAGGCGAAGTCCATGGGTGTGTTCCCTTCCAGCGGGCCCCGCGTGCGGGGCCTGACGAGCTGACCCGCCACACGCTAGGACCGATACCGGGCGGAATCCGCCCGGTATCTGCGGCAGACTTCCGCGGGTGACCACATCGACAGCCCGGGTGCTCGGCCTGCTGGAGATCCTCCAGGCGGGCGGCGTGCGCACCGTGCCCGAGCTGGCCGCACGGCTCGGCGTGGACGAGCGCACCGTCCGGCGCTATGCGGGCCACCTGGTGGAGCTCGGCGTGCCCGTGGAGTCGCTGCGCGGCCGCCACGGCGGCTACCGGATCGCGCCGGGCCACCGGATGCCCCCGCTGATGCTCACCGAGGAGGAGGCGCTGGCCGTCCTTGTCGGCCTCGGGACGGGCGAGGAGGCCCCGCCGTACGCCACGGCCGCCGCCTCCGCGGCGGCGAAGCTGCGCAGGGTGCTGCCGAGGCCCCTCAGGAAGCGCGTCGACGCGCTCAGGGAGACCGCCGACTTCACCGCCGTGCCCCGGCCCGCGGCGCTGCCCGAGGCGGGCGTCCTGCTCGGCCTCGCCGAGGCCGTGCGCGAGCGCAGGCCGGTGCGCTTCGCCTACCGGGACCGCGAAGGCCGCGGCAGCGAGCGCACCGTGCTGCCGTACGGCCTCGTGGCGCACCGCGAGCGCTGGTACGTCACGGGCGCCGACCGGGCCGCGGGCGGCGTGCGGGTCTTCCGCGCCGACCGCGTCACCGGGCTCGGCGTGCTGCCGGGCACCTTCGCCCCGCCGCCGGACTTCGACCCGGTGGCCACCGTGCTCGACCGCCTGGCACGGGCCCCCTGGACCCACGACGTGGCCCTGCGCGTGCAGGGGAGCGTCGATCGGGTGCGCCGCCACTTCCCCGCGGACCTCGCCGCCCTTGCCGCCGAGGGCCCGGAGGGCGGCGGGCCGGGGGAGCACCCGGAAGGCGGCGGCGGGCCGGGGTGGGTCCGCGTCCGGGTGCGGGCCGAGCGTCTTGAGTGGATCCCCGCCGTGCTCGCCGCCCTGGACTGCCCCTTCACGGTCGAGCGGCCCGCCGCGCTGCGCGATCTCGTGGCGGCGCTCGGCCGCCGCCTCGCGCAGGGGGCGGGGGAGCCCGCCGCCGGTCCCGGGGAGCCGGAAGGGACCGGCTCCCAGCCGGACGGGACCGGACCCCCTGAGCGGCCCTGAGCCGCCCCCCTCTGACGGCCTCGGGCTGCCGGGATACGGGGCCGCACGGTGCCGCACGGAGCCCGTACCCGCCCGGGTGGACCGCACAACGTGACGTGGACCGCACCCCGAGGAGTCCACCGGCCGTCCATTGGCTCTTGTCGGCCGCCCTTCACCGGGCGTTTCCTCGCCTGTGCAGGTTCCCGTTCCCACACCACCCAGCGAGGCCCTTGTGTCCACTGCTCCGCAGGCCGCACCCCAGACGACGCCCGAGACCGGCACCGCACGAGTGAAGCGCGGCATGGCCGAGCAGCTCAAGGGCGGCGTGATCATGGACGTCGTCACGCCCGAGCAGGCGAAGATCGCCGAGGACGCGGGCGCCGTCGCCGTCATGGCCCTGGAGCGGGTCCCCGCCGACATCCGCAAGCACGGCGGCGTCGCGCGGATGTCCGACCCCGACATGATCGAGGGCATCATCGAGGCCGTCTCCATCCCGGTGATGGCCAAGTCCAGGATCGGCCACTTCGTGGAGGCGCAGGTCCTCCAGTCCCTCGGTGTCGACTACATCGACGAGTCCGAGGTCCTCACCCCCGCCGACGAAACCAACCACTCGGACAAGTGGGCGTTCACCACCCCGTTCGTGTGCGGCGCCACCAACCTCGGCGAAGCCCTGCGCCGCGTCGCCGAGGGCGCGGCCATGATCCGCTCCAAGGGCGAGGCCGGTACGGGCAACGTCGTGGAGGCCGTCCGCCACCTGCGCCAGATCAAGGGCGAGATCGCCCGCCTGCGCGGCGCCGACAGCAACGAGCTGTACGCCGCCGCGAAGGAGCTGCGCGCGCCGTACGAGATCGTCCGCGAGGTCGCCGAGCTCGGCAAGCTGCCCGTCGTGCTGTTCTCCGCGGGCGGCGTCGCCACCCCCGCGGACGCCGCGCTGATGCGGCAGCTCGGCGCCGAGGGCGTGTTCGTCGGCTCCGGCATCTTCAAGTCGGGCGACCCGGCCAAGCGCGCCGCCGCGATCGTCAAGGCCACCACCTTCTACGACGACCCGAAGATCATCGCCGACGCGTCGCGCAACCTCGGCGAGGCCATGGTCGGCATCAACCTGGACGCGGCCCCCGACGCCGAGCGGTTCGAGAACCGTGGCTGGTAGGGACCTCACGGTGGGCGTCCTCGCCCTCCAGGGCGACGTGCGCGAGCACCTCGCCGCGCTCACCGCGTCCGGCGTCACCGCCGCCGCGGTGCGCCGTCCCGAGGAACTGGCCGCCGTGGACGGGCTCGTCGTCCCCGGCGGCGAGTCCACCACCATGTCCAAGCTCGCCGTGCTTTTCGGCCTGATGGAGCCGCTGCGCGCGCGGGTCGGGGCCGGGCTGCCGGTCTACGGGACGTGCGCGGGGATGATCCTGCTCGCCGAGAAGATCCTCGACCCCAGGTCGGGCCAGGAGACCGTCGGCGGCATCGACATGATCGTGCGCCGCAACGCCTTCGGCCGGCAGAACGAGTCCTTCGAGGCGGCCGTCGAGGTCGCGGGTGTCGACGGCGGCCCCGTCGACGGCGTCTTCATCCGGGCGCCCTGGGTGGAGTCGGTCGGCGCGCGGGCCGAGGTGCTCGCCGAGCACGGGGGCCATGTCGTCGCCGTGCGCCAGGGGAACGCGCTCGCCACCTCCTTCCACCCCGAACTGACCGGCGACCACCGCGTCCACCGGCTGTTCACCGAGATGGTGCGATCCGTAGCATGAGCGGATCCCGGTAGGATCTCCGGCGAACAGAGCTGCATCGGTTACGTGAAGGAGACAGGCAGATGTCCGGCCACTCTAAATGGGCTACGACGAAGCACAAGAAGGCCGTGATCGATGCCAAGCGCGGCAAACTCTTCGCGAAGCTGATCAAGAACATCGAGGTCGCAGCCCGCACCGGCGGCGCCGACATCGAGGGCAACCCGACGCTGTTCGACGCCGTGCAGAAGGCGAAGAAGCAGTCGGTGCCGAACAAGAACATCGACTCGGCCGTCAAGCGCGGCGCCGGCCTCGAAGCGGGCGGCGCCGAGTACGAGACGATCATGTACGAGGGCTACGGCCCGAACGGCGTCGCGGTGCTCGTCGAGTGCCTCACCGACAACCGCAACCGCGCCGCCTCCGACGTCCGCGTCGCGATGACGCGCAACGGCGGCTCGATGGCCGACCCCGGTTCTGTGTCGTACCTGTTCAACCGCAAGGGCGTCGTCGTCGTCCCCAAGGGCGAGCTGGGCGAGGACGACGTGCTCGGCGCGGTCCTCGACGCGGGCGCCGAGGAGGTCAACGACCTCGGCGAGTCCTACGAGGTGCTGAGCGAGGCCACCGACCTGGTCGCCGTGCGCACCGCCCTCCAGGAGGCCGGCATCGACTACGACTCGGCCGACGCCAACTTCGTCCCGACCATGCAGGTCGAGCTGGACGAGGAGGGCGCGCGCAAGATCTTCAAGCTGATCGACGCGCTGGAGGACAGCGACGACGTGCAGAACGTCTTCGCCAACTTCGACGTCTCCGACGAGGTCATGGAGAAGGTCGACGCCTGACCGGCCCGGGGCCGGCATCAGGCACCCGGCATCCGACGGGCCGACGGAGCGTGTCTCCGTCGGTCCGTCGCTTTGTCGGCGGCGGCCACTAGGGTGCCAGGCGGCGGGAACAGTTGACCGAAGGGGGAGTGCGCGGTGCGGGTTCTGGGCGTCGACCCCGGTCTCACCCGGTGCGGCATCGGCGTGGTCGAGGGCGTCGCGGGCCGCCCGCTGACGATGCTCGGCGTCGGCGTCGTCCGCACCCCGCCCGACGGTGACCTCGGCTCCCGGCTCGTCGCCGTCGAGCAGGGCATCGAAGCCTGGCTCGACGAGCACAGGCCGGAGCGCGTCGCCGTCGAGCGGGTGTTCAGCCAGCACAACGTACGCACGGTGATGGGCACGGCACAGGCCAGCGCCGTCGCCGTGCTCTGCGCCTCACGCCGCGGCATCCCCGTGGCCCTGCACACCCCGAGCGAGGTCAAGGCCGCCGTCACCGGCAGCGGCCGCGCCGACAAGGCGCAGGTCGGCGCCATGGTGACCCGCCTGCTGCGGCTCGCCGCCATGCCGAAGCCCGCCGACGCCGCCGACGCGCTCGCCCTCGCCATCTGCCACATCTGGCGCGCCCCCGCCACCTCCCGCCTCCAGCAGGCCGAGGCCGCGGCGCGCGCCGCACGGCCCGCCCGGCTGCCGGGCGGCGGCCCATCCGTCCGGAAGGTCATCCCATGATCGCGTTCGTCAGCGGCCGGGTCGCCGCGCTCGCCCCCACCACGGCCGTGATCGAGGTCGGCGGCGTCGGCATGGCCGTGCAGTGCACGCCCGCCACGCTCGCAGGACTCCGCATGGACGAGCAGGCCAGGCTCGCCACCTCCCTCGTCGTACGGGAGGACTCGCTCACCCTCTACGGCTTCGCCGACGACGACGAGCGGCAGGTCTTCGAGCTGCTCCAGACCGCGAGCGGCGTCGGGCCGAGGCTCGCCCAGGCCATGCTCGCCGTGCACAGCCCCGACGCCCTGCGCACCGCCGTCGCCACCGGCGACGAGAAGGCGCTCACCGCCGTGCCCGGCATCGGCAAGAAGGGCGCCCAGAAGCTCCTGCTCGAACTGAAGGACCGGCTCGGCGCCCCGCTCGGCACCGGCGCGGCGGCCCGCTCGGCCGCCGTGGCGAGCGGCCCCGCACCCTGGAGCGACCAGCTGCTCTCGGCGCTCGTCGGACTCGGCTACCAGGGCCGCGAGGCCGAGGAAGCCGTCGTCCAGGTCACCCCGCAGGCCGAGGCGGCACTCGCCGAGGGCACCGAGCCGCCCGTGCCGCAGCTGCTGCGGGCCGCGCTCCAGAGCCTGAACCGCACGCGCTGAGCCCGCCGCACCACCCGCACCGCTCACGAGGCACCACCGAAGGGCACGCAGTGAACTGGGACGCCACCGACGCAGAAGCGGACGCCCACACCGGAGCCGAAGCAGGCGACCGGCTCGTCGGCGCCTCCGCCGACGGCGAGGACCAGGCCGTCGAGGCGGCGCTGCGCCCGAAGTCGCTGTCCGAGTTCGTCGGCCAGGAGCGCGTACGGGAGCAGCTGGACCTCGTCCTTCGGGCCGCGCTCGCCCGCGGCGCCACCTCCGACCACGTCCTGCTCTCCGGCGCGCCCGGCCTCGGCAAGACCACCCTCGCGATGATCGTCGCCGCCGAGATGGGCGCCCCGATCCGCATCACCTCGGGCCCCGCGATCCAGCACGCGGGCGACCTCGCCGCGATCCTCTCCTCGCTCCAGGAGGGCGAGGTGCTGTTCCTCGACGAGATCCACCGGATGTCGAGGCCCGCCGAGGAGATGCTGTACATGGCGATGGAGGACTTCCGGGTCGACGTCATCGTCGGCAAGGGCCCGGGCGCCACCGCCATCCCGCTCGAACTGCCGCCCTTCACCCTGGTCGGCGCCACCACCAGGGCCGGCCTGCTGCCGCCGCCCCTGCGCGACCGCTTCGGCTTCACCGGCCACATGGAGTTCTACGCGAGCGGTGAGCTGGAGCGCGTCCTGCACCGCTCGGCGCAGCTCCTCGACGTGGAGATCGACGCGGCGGGCGCAGCCGAGATCGCCGGGCGCTCCCGCGGCACGCCCCGCATCGCCAACCGCCTGCTGCGCCGCGTGCGTGACTACGCGCAGGTCAAGGGCGACGGCTTCGTCAACAGGGAGGTCGCGGCCGCCGCCCTCGGGGTGTACGAGGTGGACGAGCGGGGACTCGACCGCCTCGACCGCGCGGTGCTGCACGCGCTGCTCAAGCTGTTCTCCGGCGGACCCGTCGGCCTGTCCACCCTCGCGGTCGCCGTGGGGGAGGAGCGCGAGACGGTCGAGGAGGTCGCCGAGCCCTTCCTCGTACGGGAGGGACTGCTCGCGCGCACGCCGCGCGGCCGGGTCGCGACCCCCGCGGCCTGGGCGCACCTGGGCCTCACGGCCCCGCGGCACGCGCCGGGAGCAAGCGGACAAGAGGGCCTGTTCGGGGCCTGAGAGCAGGGATAGTCGCCCCGGGCGGAACCCGGGTGCCATGCTGGGCGTTGTTCCAACGATGCGGACTCGCCTAGACTCCGCCGATGCCGCCCTCCCGGTCGGCGTCCCCACCCCCGAATACCAGGCCGTCCGTCCAGCACGGCGGTCGTGCGAAGGAAGTTCCCTCCCGTGAGTTACGCGACCCTTCTCCCCTTCATCGTGCTCATCGGGGCCATGTTCCTGATGACGCGGTCCGCCAAGAAGAAGCAGGCGGCCGCGGCGTCGATGCGCAACGACATGCAGCCCGGCGTGGGCGTGCGCACGATCGGCGGCATGTTCGCCACCGTCAAGGAGGTCCACGACGAGATGGTCCTCCTCGAGGTGGCGCCCGGCGTCCACGCGGTCTACGCGAAGAACGCGATCGGCGCCGTCCTCGACGACGAGGAGTACAACCGCATCGTCCACGGCGAGGAGCCGTCCGCCGCGGACCTCGGCCTGGACGCGCCCGTCGTGCCCGACGACGCCTCTTCGCTGACCGAGGGCGGCTCGGGGATCGACCTGGGCAAGAAGCCCGGCGCCGACCTGAGCAAGCAGGGCGACGACGCCGAGCCCGCAGCCGGCGCTCCGGCCGAGCCCCAGGACGCGGCAGTGAAGGACGCCGCCGAGGCGGAGGGCGACACCGCGCCGGAGAAGGCGGAGCACGCGAAGAACCCCGAGAACCCCGAGAACCCCGGGAACCCCGAGAAGTCGGAGAAGGACATCGCCGCCGGGCAGCGGGCCGCCAAGGGCGAAGCGAAGACCGACGGCGAGACCGGAACGAAGTAGTCACCTCCGCGACCGCGGGCCGCCGCACCGCGGCTGCCGGCGGTGCGCGGGCCGCAACGAACTTGGCGGGGCAGGGTCCCCACACCACTTCGTGGCCGCTCACGCCGGCGCTCACCACCGGACGGCAGGCGGTTGGACAGGGAGAATCGAAAAGGTGGCAGCACCCAAGAAGGGGCGGAGGCCCGCGGGGGCTCCGGGCAGGCCCGGCCGCACCCTTGCACTGTTCCTGATCGTCACCGCCGCCCTCGTGGGCGGCATGTTCTGGTCGGGAGACACCGCGCCGCGCCTGGGCATCGACCTCGCGGGCGGCACGACGATCACGTTGAAGGCGCAGAACACGCCGGGCAAGCCCAACGCGATCAACAAGACCAACATGGACACCGCGGTCGACATCATGAACCGCCGTGTCAACGGTCTCGGCGTGTCCGAGGCCGAGGTCCAGACGCAGGGCAACGACAACATCGTCGTGAACATCCCCAAGGGGACCAACGAGGCCCAGGCCCGCTCGCAGGTCGGCCAGACCGCGCAGCTGTACTTCAGGCCCGTGCTGACCGTGGCGGCCGGCGCGCCCACGCCCCAGCCGTCGGCGAGCGGGTCGTCCAAGGCCACGCCGAGCACGTCCCCCAGCGGCTCCGCCTCGTCGTCCGCCTCCGCGGGCTCCGGCGGCTCCACCGCGTCCGACCGGTCCTCCGGCTCGCCCTCGTCCGGTGCGAGCACCCAGGGCCGCGCCGTCACCAGCGCCCTGAAGAAGGCGCCCTCCCCCTCGGCGTCCGACGGGGCGAGCGCCCCCGCGACCCCGCCCGCCACCGGTGACGCCTCGACGCCGCCCGACGCGGCGACCGCCGCGCTCCAGAAGAAGTTCGAGGCCCTGGACTGCAGCAACAGGGCACAGCGCACCAAGGCCAACCAGGGCGCGGGCCCCAAGGACACGATCGTCGCCTGCGGCCAGGACTCCAACAAGCAGTGGGAGAAGTACGTCCTCGGCCCCGCCGCGCTCGAAGGCACCGACGTCAAGAAGTCCCAGGGCGTCTTCGACACCCAGAACGCCCAGTGGATCGTCACGCTGGACTTCACCGGCTCCGGCAGCAAGAAGTTCTCGAAGATCACCAGCCAGCTGTCGCAGCAGCAGTCGCCGATGAACCAGTTCGCCATCGTCCTCGACGGCAACGTGGAGTCGGCCCCCTCGGTCAGCCAGACCCTCAGCGGCAGCGCCCAGATCTCCGGCAGCTTCGACCAGCAGTCCGCCAAGGACCTCGGCAACGTCCTGTCGTACGGCGCGCTCCCGCTCTCCTTCCACGAGGAGACCGTCACCACCGTCACCGCCGCGCTCGGCAGCGAGCAGCTCAAGGCGGGCCTGATCGCGGGCGGCGTCGGCTTCGCCCTCGTGCTGATCTACCTCATCGCGTACTACCGGGGACTCGCCGCGATCGCGGTGCTCAGCCTGGTGGCCTCGGCGATCCTCACGTACACCCTGATGTCGCTCCTCGGCTCCGGCATCGGCTTCGCGCTGAACCTGCCGGCCGTCTGCGGCGCCATCGTCGCCATCGGCATCACCGCCGACTCGTTCATCGTGTACTTCGAACGGATCAGGGACGAGATCAGAGAGGGCCGCACCCTGCGGCCCGCCGTCGAGCGCGCCTGGCCGCGCGCCCGGCGCACGGTCCTCGTCTCCGACTTCGTCTCCTTCCTCGCCGCAGCCGTGCTGTTCATCGTCACGGTCGGCAAGGTGCAGGGCTTCGCGTTCACGCTCGGCCTGACCACCATCCTCGACGTCGTCGTGGTCTTCCTGTTCACGAAGCCCGTGATGACCCTGCTGGCCCGGCGGCGGTTCTTCGCCGACGGCCACCCGTGGTCGGGACTCGACCCGAAGCGGCTCGGAGCCAAGCCGCCCCTGCGCCGCTCCCGCCGGGTCGGTGGCGCTTCCTCGTCCGACCACCCGAAGGAGGCGTGAGATGTCGCGGATCGGTGCCTTCACCGCTCGTCTCTACCGCGGCGAGGTCGGCTACGACTTCGTGGGCAAGCGCAAGATCTGGTACAGCATCTCGGTGCTCATCGCGATCACCGCGATCGTCGGGCTCGCCGTGCGCGGCATCAACGAGAGCATCGACTTCAAGGGAGGCGCCGTCTTCACCACCCCGAAGACGAGCGTCTCCGTCGAGGAAGCCGTGAGCGACGCGCAGGACGCGTCGGGCAAGACGGCCGTCGTCCAGAAGCTCGGCAACGGCTCGCTGCGCATCCAGATCGCCGAGATCACGACCAAGCAGTCCGACCCGATCAAGGCGCAGCTCGCCAAGGACCTCAAGGTCGACCAGAACCAGATCACCGCCGACCTGGTCGGCCCGAGCTGGGGCTCCACCATCGCCAACAAGGCGTGGACGGGTCTGATCATCTTCCTGGTCCTTGTGGTGATCTATCTGGCGATCGCTTTCGAGTGGCGCATGGCCGTCGCCGCGTTCGTCGCGCTGCTGCACGACATCGTCATCACGGTCGGCGTGTACGCGCTGGTCGGCTTCCAGGTCTCGCCCGGCACGGTGATCGGCCTGCTGACCATCCTCGGCTACTCGCTGTACGACACGGTCGTGGTCTTCGACAGCCTCAAGGAGCAGTCGAAGGGCATCACCAAGCAGACGAAGTACACGTACTCCGAGATCGCCAACCAGTCGATCAACTCCACCCTGGTCCGGTCGATCAACACCACCGTCGTGGCGCTGCTCCCGGTCGCGGGTCTGCTGTTCATCGGCGGCGGCTTCCTCGGCGCCGGCGACCTCAACGACATCGCGCTCTCGCTGTTCGTCGGCCTCGCGGCCGGCGCGTACTCCTCGATCTTCATCGCGACCCCGCTGGTCGCGGAGCTCAAGGAGCGCGAGCCCCGGATGAAGGCGCTGCGCAAGCGCGTCCTCGCCAAGCGTGCCAAGGCCGAGCAGGAGGCCGCGGCCGAGGGGCCAGGCGCCCAGGCGGCCGGGACGGCCCCCGGCGGCCCCGCACCGGCCGTGGCGGGCCCCCGCGACCGCTCCCCCCGCGGCGGCCGCTCCTCGGGGAGGCGCAGGTGAGCGGCGAGGACCTGCGGGAACTGCTGCTCAGCCGCATCAGGGACGTCGCCGACTACCCGCGGCCCGGGGTCATGTTCAAGGACATCACCCCGCTGCTCGCGGATCCTGAGGCGTTCCGGGCGCTCACCGGTTCGCTGGTCGAGGAGTGCCGCAGGATGGGCGCCACCAAGATCGTCGGCCTTGAGGCGCGCGGCTTCATCCTGGCGGCGCCGGTCGCGGTCGAGGCCGGCATCGGCTTCGTACCGGTGCGCAAGGCGGGCAAGCTGCCCGGCGCGACCCTCTCCCAGGGCTACGACCTCGAATACGGCACCGCCGAGATCGAGGTCCACGCCGAGGACCTCGCCGAGGGCGACCGGGTCGCCGTCATCGACGACGTGCTCGCCACCGGCGGCACCGCCGAGGCGGCGGTCGAGCTGATCAGGCGGGCAGGGGCCGAGGTCGCCGGGGTGTCCGTGCTGATGGAGCTCGGCTTCCTGGACGGCAGGGCCCGGCTGGAGAAGGTGCTGCGGGGCGCCCCGCTGGGGGCCCTGCTCACGGTGTGAGCCGTCCTCCGGACGTGTGACGGCGGGCATCCGGGAACAACCGGGTGCCCGTCCGCCGTTCCGCCGCTCCGAGGGGGAGGCGGGCCGTCCTGCGCCGGCGATCAGCTCTTCCCGGAGCGAGCAAAATGGCCGGGATCGCTACCATGGACCTTTCCGGGGCTGAACGGGTGGTCCCAGATCCGCACGAGGAGCCCTCTTGCCAGACGAGGCCAAGCCACTGGCCGCCACGCCCGAGCCGCACGCCGACCGGGCCCAGGCGGAGCCCCAGACGCAGCAGCAGGCCCGAGCGGGCGACGCC
Organism: Streptomyces sp. NPDC047002; assembly: GCF_040704505.1. NCBI lineage: Bacteria > Bacillati > Actinomycetota > Actinomycetes > Kitasatosporales > Streptomycetaceae > Streptomyces > Streptomyces sp. NPDC047002. The sequence goes on along the minus strand of NZ_JBEYWC010000028.1, from coordinate 59,854 downwards.
GGGCCGGTCCCGCGCGGCTCCGACGCGCAGCCGGACGCCGGCGACGCGCCCGCCCGGCCGAACCACACGCCGCCCACGGCGCCCAAGCCGCTTCCCGCCACCCCGCAGCGCTCCGGCTCGTCCAACCGGGTGAGGGCCAGGCTCGCGCGCCTCGGCGTGCAGCGCTCGTCACCGTACAACCCGGTGCTCGAACCGCTGCTGCGGACCGTGCGGGGCAACGACCCCAAGATCGAGACGGCCACGCTGCGCCAGATCGAGCGCGCCTACCAGGTCGCGGAGCGCTGGCACCGCGGCCAGAAGCGCAAGAGCGGCGACCCGTACATCACCCACCCCCTCGCCGTCACCACCATCCTGGCCGAGCTGGGCATGGATCCGGCCACCCTGATGGCGGGGCTGCTGCACGACACCGTCGAGGACACCGAGTACGGCCTCGACACGCTGCGCCAGGACTTCGGCGACCAGGTCGCCGCTCTGGTCGACGGCGTCACCAAGCTGGACAAGGTCAAGTTCGGCGAGGCCGCGCAGGCCGAGACCGTGCGCAAGATGGTCGTCGCGATGGCCAGGGACCCGCGCGTCCTGGTGATCAAGCTCGCCGACCGGCTGCACAACATGCGCACCATGCGCTTCCTCAAGCGGGACAAGCAGGAGAAGAAGGCCCGCGAGACGCTGGAGATCTACGCGCCGCTCGCCCACCGGCTCGGCATGAACACCATCAAGTGGGAGCTGGAGGACCTCGCCTTCGCGATCCTCTACCCGAAGATGTACGACGAGATCGTCCGGCTCGTCGCCGAGCGGGCGCCCAAGCGCGACGAGTACCTGGCCATAGTGACCGACGAGGTCCAGGCCGACCTGCGGGCCGCCCGTATCAAGGCGACCGTCACCGGCCGCCCCAAGCACTACTACAGCGTGTACCAGAAGATGATCGTCCGCGGCCGCGACTTCGCCGAGATCTACGATCTGGTCGGCATCCGCGTCCTGGTCGACACCGTGCGCGACTGCTACGCGGCGCTCGGCACCGTCCACGCCCGGTGGAATCCGGTACCGGGGCGGTTCAAGGACTATGTGGCGATGCCCAAGTTCAACATGTACCAGTCGCTGCACACGACGGTCATCGGGCCGAGCGGCAAGCCCGTCGAGCTCCAGATCCGCACCTTCGACATGCACCGGCGCGCCGAGTACGGCATCGCGGCGCACTGGAAGTACAAGCAGGACGCCGTCGCGGGCGCGTCCAAGGTCCGCACGGACGTGCCGCGGGCCTCCGGCAAGGGCGGCCAGGACACCGTCAACGACATGGCGTGGCTGCGGCAGCTGCTCGACTGGCAGAAGGAGACGGAGGACCCGAGCGAGTTCCTTGAGTCCCTGCGCTTCGACCTGTCGCGCAACGAGGTCTTCGTCTTCACCCCGAAGGGCGACGTGATAGCGCTGCCGGCGGGCGCGACGCCCGTCGACTTCGCGTACGCCGTGCACACGGAGGTCGGGCACCGCACCATCGGCGCGCGCGTCAACGGCCGCCTGGTGCCGCTGGAGTCCACCCTCGACAACGGCGACCTGGTGGAGGTCTTCACCTCCAAGGCGTCGGGCGCGGGCCCGTCTCGTGACTGGCTCGGCTTCGTCAAGTCACCGCGGGCCCGCAACAAGATCCGCGGCTGGTTCTCCAAGGAGCGCCGCGAGGAGGCCATCGAGCAGGGCAAGGACGCCATCGCGCGGGCCATGCGCAAGCAGAACCTGCCGATCCAGCGGATACTGACGGGCGACTCGCTGGTGACCCTCGCGCACGAGATGCGCTACCCGGACATCTCGTCGCTGTACGCGGCGATCGGCGAGGGCCATGTCGCCGCGCAGGGCGTCGTGCAGAAGCTGGTGCAGGCGCTCGGCGGCGAGGAGGCGGCCACCGAGGACATCGAGGAGACGGCGCCGCCCGCGCGCAGCAGGGCCAAGCGCCGCTCCAACGCCGACCCCGGCGTGGTCGTCAAGGGCACGGACGACGTGTGGGTGAAGCTCGCGCGCTGCTGCACGCCGGTGCCCGGTGACCCGATCATCGGCTTCGTGACGCGGGGGAGCGGTGTGTCGGTGCACCGTGCGGACTGCGTCAACGTGGACTCGCTCTCGCAGCAGCCCGAACGGATCCTCGACGTCGAGTGGGCGCCGACCCAGTCGTCGGTGTTCCTCGTCGCGATCCAGGTCGAGGCGCTCGATCGGTCCCGGCTGCTCTCCGACGTCACGCGGGTCCTGTCCGACCAGCACGTGAACATCCTGTCCGCGGCGGTCCAGACCTCCCGTGACCGCGTCGCCACCTCGCGCTTCACCTTCGAGATGGGCGACCCGAAGCACCTGGGCCACGTCCTGAAGGCCGTACGGGGCGTGGAGGGCGTCTACGACGTCTACCGCGTCACCTCGGCCCGCAGGCCCTGACGCGCCGCCGACGGGCGCGCGCCGCGGCGGCGGCACACGGCGAAGGGCCCCGCGGAACGGATGCGTTCCGCGGGGCCCGGCGTGCTGCGCCCGTCCTGCCGGCCGGCCGCCGAAGTCCCGGCCGCCGAACAGTGCTAGCCGCCGAACTCCTCAAGGCCCTTGAGGGCCTGGTCGAGCAGGGCCTGGCGGCCTTCGAGCTCCTGGGTGAGCTTGTCGGCCCGCGCGTTGTTGCCCGACGCCCGCGCCTGGTCGATCTGGCCGCGCAGCTTGTCCACGGCCGCCTGGAGCTGGCCCGTCAGCCCCTCTGCGCGCGCCCGCGCCTCCGGGTTCGTACGGCGCCACTCGCGCTCCTCGGACTCCTGGAGCGCCCGCTCCACCGCCTGCATGCGGCCCTCGACCTTCGGGCGGGCGTCCCTCGGCACATGCCCGATGGCCTCCCAGCGCTCGTTGAGCGCGCGGAACGCGGCCCGCGCCGCCTTCAGGTCCCGCACCGGCACCAGGCGCTCGGCCTCCTCGGCGAGCTCCTCCTTGAGCTTGAGGTTCTCCGCCTGCTCCGCGTCCCGCTCGGCGAACACCTCGCCGCGCGCCGCGAAGAACACGTCCTGAGCGCCGCGGAAGCGGTTCCACAGGTCGTCCTCCGCCTCGCGCTGCGCACGCCCGGCGGCCTTCCACGCCGTCATCAGCTCGCGGTAGCGTGCCGACGTGCCGCCCCAGTCCGTGGAGCCGGAGAGCGCCTCGGCCTCGGCGACCAGTGCCTCCTTGGCCTGCCTGGCCTCCTCGCGCTGCGCGTCGAGCGCCGCGAAGTGGGCCTTGCGGCGCTTGGAGAACGCCGAGCGCGCGTGCGAGAAGCGGTGCCACAGCTCGTCGTCGGACTTGCGGTCGAGCCGCGGCAGGCCCTTCCACGTGTCCACGAGGCCCCGCAGCCGCTCGCCCGCGACCCGCCACTGGTCGCTCTGCGCCAGCTCCTCGGCCTCGGCGACCAGCGCCTCCTTCGAGCGGCGCGCCTCGTCCGTCTGCCGGGCGCGCTGCGCCTTGCGCTCCTCCCTGCGGGACTCCACCGTCGCGACGAGGGCGTCGAGCCGCTTCCCGAGCGCGTCCAGGTCGCCCACCGCGTGGTGCTCGTCCACCTGGGCGCGCAGATGGTCGATGGCGGCCGTCGCGTCCTTCGCCGACAGGTCGGTGGTCCGCACCCGGCGCTCAAGGAGTCCGATCTCGACGGCCAGGCCCTCGTACTTGCGCTCGAAGTAGGCGAGGGCCTCGTCCGGCGATCCCGCCTGCCAGGACCCGACGACCACTTCCCCCTCGGCCGTACGCACGTACACGGTGCCCGTCTCGTCGACTCGGCCCCACGGGTCGCTGCTCACAGCGCCTCCTCCAGCTGACACCCGGAGGGACCAGCGTCCCCCGGCGTCGTCCACGGTTCCCGGGGCGGGCAGCGCCCGCCCTGCATAACGCCCAACATAGGCGAACGGCCGCCCGGCTGTCCGCACTCCGCACGGCCGAAATTCATTGGCCGGTACAGCGGGTCACTGCTTGTCGACGGTGGCCTTCTGCACCGTCACCGCGTCCTTGGGTGCGCCGTCGTGGACCGGTGATTTCGCGGTGCTGCCCGCGACCCCCGCCTTCGCCACGGCCTGCACGGCCTTCAGCCCCGCGCTGTCCATCGTGCCGAACGGCGTGTAGTTCGGCTGCAGCTTGGAGTCCTTGTAGACGAGGAAGAACTGGCTGCCTCCGGTGTGCGGCTGGCCGGTGTTGGCCATCGCCACCGTGCCCGCCTTGTACGTCACCGAGCCGTCCGCGGCCGGCTTGCCGAGCGCGGTGAGGTTCTCGTCGGGGATCGTGTATCCGGGGCCGCCCGTGCCCTTGCCCGTCGGGTCGCCGCACTGGAGCACGAAGATGCTGTCGTCGGTGAGCCGGTGGCACGTGGTGCCGTCGAAGAACTTCTTGTCCGCGAGGTACTTGAACGAGTTGACCGTGTGCGGGGTCTTCGCGGCGTCCATCGCGATCCCGATGGTGCCCCGGTTCGTCTTCAGGTCCATCGTGTACTTCGCGGTCTTGTCGATGGTCATCTTCGGCTCGGGCGCGGCCGACGCCGAGGCCGAAGGGGACGGTGCCGCGGCGGGGGAGGCGGCCGCGTCGGCCTTCTTCCCGTCGTCCTTGCCGCCGATGACGGCGAACGCGGTGCCGCCACCGCCGATCACCACCACGGCGCCCACCACGGAGGCGATGACCGCGTTGCGGCGCTTGGCGCGCCTGCGCGCCTCCATCCTGCGCCGCTGCTGCCGCTCGAACTTGTCCCTGGCAAGCTGCCGCCGCCGCTGGTCGTTGTTGGCCACCGGGTCTACTCCCTAGGTGTTCGGATGTCGGATGTCGGATCCGTCCGGCAGGACTGACCCCGTACGCTATATGGGTTCGCTGTGGAATTCGCGGTCCCGGTAGGGTCTGTGCACTGCCTGTGATCTGCCGCGACGCCCGCCCGTGACCTGCCGCCGCGGGTACCGACCCGCGGACCGCCCGTCGGCAGGCGGCGCGTCCGCCGCCGACCGCTCGACGACATGAAGGACGATCGTGCTCATTGCCGGGTTCCCCGCCGGGGCCTGGGGGACCAACTGCTATCTGGTCGCCCCCGCCGCAGGTGAGGAGTGCGTGATCATCGACCCCGGCCACCGCGCCGCCGAGGGCGTCGCGGAGACGGTGGCGAAGCACCGGCTCAAGCCCGTCGCGGCCATCCTCACCCACGGCCACATCGACCATGTCGCCTCGGTGGTGCCGGTGTGCGGCGCGCACGGCGTGCCCGCCTGGATCCACCCCGCCGACCGCTTCATGATGAGCGACCCCGAGAAGGGCCTCGGCCGCTCGGTCGGCGCACAGCTGATGGGCGAGCTGACCGTGGGGGAGCCCGACGACGTACGCGAGCTGTCCGACGGCGCCGCGCTCCGGCTCGCGGGCCTCGACCTGACCGTCGCGCACGCCCCCGGCCATACCAAGGGGTCGGTGACCTTCGGGCTGCCGGAGAGTGCGGACGGCGGCGTGCCGCCGGTCCTCTTCTCCGGCGACCTGCTGTTCGCCGGCTCCGTCGGACGCACCGACCTGCCGGGCGGGGACCCCGACGAGCTGTTCGAGTCGCTCGGCCGCGTGTGCCTGCCGCTCGACGACTCGACCGTGGTGCTCTCGGGCCACGGCCCCCAGACGACCATCGGCCAGGAGCGCGCGGGCAACCCCTACCTCCGCCGGGCGGCAGCCGCCCGCGCGAGCGGGGACGCCGAGGACGCGCCACCGCGACGAGGAATGTGAACCCAGCGATCCCCATGAGCACCTTCCAGGCCCCCAAGGGCACCTACGACCTGCTCCCGCCCGCGTCCGCCACGTACCTGGCGGTGCGCGACGCCCTCGCCGAGCCGCTGCGGCGCTCCGGCTACGGCTACGCGGAGACGCCGGGATTCGAGAACGTCGAGCTGTTCGCGCGCGGTGTCGGCGAGTCCACCGACATCGTCACCAAGGAGATGTACGCCTTCGAGACCAAGGGCGGCGACCGGCTCGCGCTGCGCCCCGAGGGCACCGCCTCCGTGCTGCGCGCCGCGCTTGAGGCCAACCTCCACAAGGCGGGCAACCTCCCCGTCAAGCTCTGGTACTCGGGCTCGTACTACCGCTACGAGCGCCCGCAGAAGGGCCGCTACCGGCACTTCTCCCAGGTCGGCGCCGAGGCGATCGGCGCTGAGGACCCGGCGCTCGACGCCGAGCTGATCATCCTCGCCGACCAGGCGTACCGCTCGCTCGGGCTGCGCGGCTTCCGCATCCTGCTCAACTCGCTCGGCGACCGCGCGTGCCGCCCCGTCTACCGCGAGGCGCTCCAGGCCTTCCTGCGCGGGCTCGACCTCGACGAGGAGACCCGCCGCCGCATCGAGATCAACCCGCTGCGGGTCCTCGACGACAAGCGGCGCGAGGTACAGCAGCAGCTCACCGGCGCGCCCCTGCTGCGCGACTTCCTGTGCGACGCCTGCCGCGCCTACCACGACGAGGTCAGGGAGCTGCTGACCGCGCAGGGCGTCGCCTTCGAGGACGACCCGCGGCTGGTGCGCGGTCTCGACTACTACACCCGCACCACCTTCGAGTTCGTCCACGACGGCCTGGGCTCCCAGTCCGCGGTCGGCGGCGGCGGGCGCTACGACGGCCTGTCCGAGATGATCGGCGGCCCCGCCCTGCCGTCCGTCGGCTGGGCGCTCGGCGTCGACCGCACGGTCCTCGCACTGGAGGCCGAGGGCATCAGCCTCGAACTGCCGCCCACCACCAGCGTGTTCGCGGTGGCGCTGGGCGACGAGGCGCGCCGGGCGCTGTTCTCCGTCGTCACCGAGCTGCGCAGGGCGGGCGTCGCCGCGGACTTCGGCTACGGTCGCAAGGGCATCAAGGGCGCGATGCGCAGCGCCGACAGGTCGGGCGCGCGCTACACGCTCGTCGCCGGCGAGCGCGACCTCGCGGAGGGCGTCGCCCAGCTCAAGGACATGGAGTCGGGCGAGCAGCACGCCGTCGCGCTCGACGCGGTGGTCGACAAGGTGCGCGCGCTGCTCGGCCGCGGCTGACGCACGGGCGCGTGAGAGGGGGACCGGACCCGGCCAGCGGGCCGGTCCCCACAGCTCGCGCTTATCCCGTCCGAACGGTGCGCGGCCTCACTCGTACGGCACAATGGCCCTGCCCACACCGCCTTCCTAGCGACCGGACAGGGATATGACCACCACGCTGGACTCCGTCTCCTCCACGGGGGAGACGAAACGGCTCGGCGGAGCGCCGATCGCCGGCAGCCGTGCCTTCGGAATACTGCTCGTCCTCACCGGGGCCGCCGGGCTGCTCGCCGCCTGGGTGATCACCCTGGACGAGTTCAAGCTGCTGAAGGACCCCGGCTTCGTGCCCGGCTGCAGCCTCAACCCGGTCATCTCCTGCGGCAACGTCATGAAGAGCGACCAGGCCCACGTCTTCGGGTTCTCCAACCCGATGCTGGGGCTCGCCACCTACCCGGTCGTCATGGGCATCGGCCTCGCGATCCTGGCGGGCGCAAGGCACCAGCGGTGGTACTGGCTCGGCCTGCAGGCGGGCACGCTGTTCGGTGTCGGCTTCGTGACCTGGCTCCAGTTCCAGTCCCTGTACCGCATCCACGCGCTGTGCCTGTGGTGCATGCTGGCCTGGGTCGGCACGGTGATCATGTTCTGGTACACGCTCTCGCACAACGTGCGCAACGGCGTCATCCCCGCGCCACGCTGGCTGCGCTCCTTCTTCGCCGACTTCACCTGGATCCTGCCGACCCTGCACCTCGCCATTATCGGCCTGCTGATCCTCACGAACTGGTGGAGCTTCTGGACCAGCTGACCTGCCGGGCCGCCGCCCGCCGCACTGTCGGCGCCCTGGCTTAGGCTTTCAGGCGTGGAGCCCGACCTCTTTACCGCAGCGGCGGAAGACCGCCAGGAGAAAGACCCTTCCAGCAGTCCCCTGGCGGTCCGGATGCGCCCGCGCACCCTGGACGAGGTGGTCGGCCAGCAGCATCTGCTGCGGCCGGGCTCCCCCCTGCGGCGCCTGGTCGGCGAGGGCAGCGGCCCCGCGGGTCCCTCCTCGGTGATCCTCTGGGGTCCGCCCGGCATCGGCAAGACCACCCTCGCGTACGTCGTCTCCCGCGCCACCGACAAGCGCTTCGTCGAGCTCTCCGCCATCACCGCGGGCGTCAAGGAGGTCAGGTCCGTCATCGACGGCGCCCGCCGCGCCTCCGGCGGGTACGGCAGGGAGACCGTCCTCTTCCTCGACGAGATCCACCGCTTCAGCAAGGCCCAGCAGGACTCGCTGCTGCCCGCCGTCGAGAACCGCTGGGTGACCCTGGTCGCCGCCACCACGGAGAACCCGTACTTCTCGGTGATCTCCCCGCTGCTCTCCCGCTCGCTGCTGCTGACGCTCGAACCCCTCACCGACGACGACCTGCGCGGGCTGCTGCGCCGGGCGCTCACCGAGGAGCGGGGGCTCGGCGGCGCCGTGGAGCTGCCCGAGGACACCGAGGCGCACCTGCTGCGCATCGCGGGCGGCGACGCCCGGCGCGCGCTGACCGCGCTCGAGGCCTCGGCGGGCGCCGCGCTGGACAAGGGCGAGGGCGGGATCTCGCTGGCGACGCTCGAGGAGACGGTCGACCGCGCGGCGGTCACCTACGACAGGGACGGCGACCAGCACTACGACGTGGCGAGCGCGCTGATCAAGTCGATCAGGGGCTCCGACGTGGACGCGGCCCTGCACTACCTGGCGCGGATGATCGACGCGGGCGAGGACCCGCGGTTCATCGCCAGGCGGCTGATGATCTCGGCGAGCGAGGACATCGGCCTCGCCGACCCGACGGCGCTGCCGCTCGCGGTCGCCGCCGCCCAGGCCGTGGCCATGATCGGCTTCCCCGAGGCGGCCCTCACCCTCAGCCACGCGACGATCGCCCTGGCCCTCGCGCCGAAGTCGAACGCGGCGACGCTCGCGATCGGTGCGGCGCTCGAGGACGTGAAGAAGGGCGCGGCCGGGCAGGTGCCGCCGCATCTGCGGGACGGCCACTACAAGGGCGCGGCCAAGCTGGGCCACGCGCAGGGCTACGTCTATCCGCACGACGTGCCGGGCGCCATCGCGGCCCAGCAGTACCTGCCGGACGCGCTGCGGGGCCGTACGTACTACTCCCCGACGCGCTACGGCGCCGAGGCGCGGTACGCGGACGTGGTGGAGAAGGTGCGCGAGCGGCTGCGGGGCGAGGGGGCCTGACCACTCGGGGGCCGGCCCGGCGGCCTCGGCCGGGCCGGATGCGCGCCCGCGGCGCCGGTCAGCCCGCCGCCGCCTCGAACAGCGTCCGCATGGCCCGGCGCAGCCCGCCGACCCCGTCGACGGGCTCGGGGAAGTCGAAGCGCGCGTCGAAGGTGCGCACCCCGACGAACCGCACCCGCAGCCCGAAGCGGTCGAGCGCCAGGGGGACGGCGACGGTGCCGGCGGCCCACCGGGCGCCGGTGTGCTCGCCGAGCAGGCCGCGCAGCAGCTGCACCTCACAGCCGTGCGCGGCGGCCAGGTGCTGGAGCAGTTCCGCCTCGTGCTCCGCGAGCGGGTCGGGCGCTGCGGCGGCGAAGTCCTCGGCCTCGACCGCCTCCGTGCCCCACAGGTCGTCGACGGAGACGTCGCCGGTCTCCAGCCGCAGGGTCGCGGTGCCGGGCGCGGCCCTGCCGGGCACGCGGGTGAGCCAGCCGGAGACCCAGGCGCGGCCGCGGATGCGGTGGGGGACGGCGACGGGGGCGACGTCGGTCACTTCGAGGACCGCGCCCAGCTCGTCGTCGTGCGCGTGGGAGGCGGCCCGTACGGCGGGGGAGCGCTCGGGGAACACGAGCAGCACCTCGCCGTCCTGCCCGACGGCGCGTTCCTCGGGCACCATCGCGTAGGGCGGGGCCTGTTCGAGACCCGGCAGGAGCAGCACCGCGGAGCATGTACTCTGTACGAGAGTTCGTGTGCGCTCGGCTGCTGACGGCATCCGGGCGATCTCAAGCCCGTTGCCCCGGTCCCGGTCGTCCTCTCGTCCGTGGTCGTGGCAGGGACGCGGCTGACCATGAGCTGATCGGACCTCCGTCGATTCGGTGCCCTGCCTCTTGTCGGGGCCGTCTGTGATGCGCGTGGTGTTCCCAGGGCGAGACATGCGATCTCCTTAAGTAAGGTGAGCCTAACCTAACCTACAACGGAGGTCTGGAGAACGTGCCTAACCAGTCGCGTCCCAAGGTCAAGAAGTCGCGTGCGCTCGGTATCGCGCTGACGCCGAAGGCCGTCAAGTACTTCGAGGCCCGTCCCTACCCGCCGGGCGAGCACGGCCGCGGCCGCAAGCAGAACAGCGACTACAAGGTCCGTCTGCTGGAGAAGCAGCGCCTGCGCGCGCAGTACGACATCAGCGAGCGGCAGATGGCGCGCGCCTACGACCGCGCGCGCAAGGCCGAGGGCAAGACGGGCGAGGCCCTGGTCATCGAGCTGGAGCGCCGCCTGGACGCGCTGATCCTGCGCTCCGGCATCGCCCGCACGATCTACCAGGCGCGCCAGATGGTCGTCCACGGCCACATCGAGGTCAACGGCCACAAGGTCGACAAGCCGTCGTTCCGCGTCCGCCCCGACGACGTCGTGATGGTCCGCGAGCGCAGCCGCAGCAAGGTCCCCTTCCAGGTGGCCCGCGAGGGCGGCAACGACACCGAGGGCGAGACCCCGCGCTACCTGCAGGTCAACCTGAAGGCCCTGGCGTTCCGCCTGGACCGTGACCCGCAGCGCAAGGAAGTCCCCGTGATCTGCGACGAGCAGCTCGTCGTCGAGTACTACGCCCGCTGACCCGGACGCGGTACACCCGCCAAGGCCCGCCCGCTCCCCGCGCTCCGGCGCGGGAGGGGCGGGCCTTCGCCGTACGGGACCCGGCCCCGGCGCGCACCGCCCCCTCCGCTCTGGAGGCGCCCGCGGGCGCCTCGCGCGCCCCCGAATCCGGTTCGGGCGCCGGGCGGTGGCGCGATAGGGTCGGAGCACGACTCTTCGGACCCCGTCGGGTGTCCGTGACCAAGCAGGAAGCGGTGCGGTGTGACCGGTGGAGAGGTTGCCGGGATCCTGGTGGCCGTGTTCTGGGCAATCCTCGTGTCGTTCCTCGCCGTGGTGCTGGTGAGGCTCGCGCAGACGCTCAAGGCGACCACCAAGCTCGTGGCGGATGTGACGGAACAGGCGGTCCCGCTGCTCGCGGACGCCTCGGCGACGGTGCGCGAGGCGCAGACCCAGCTCGAACGGGTCGACTCCATCGCCTCCGACGTCCAGGAGGTCACCTCCAACGCCTCCGCGCTCTCCTCGACCGTCGCCTCCACCTTCGGCGGTCCGCTGGTGAAGGTCGCCGCGTTCGGCTACGGCGTGCGCCAGGCGATGTCCCGCAGGGGAGCGGCCCCCGAGCCGGAGCCCGAGCGCCGCGGGGTGCTCGTCGGCCGCACGGTGCCCGCCGCACGACGCAGGAAGAGGAAGGGCTGACGCAGCGATGTTCCGCCGTACGTTCTGGTTCACCGCGGGCGCAGCGGCCGGCGTGTGGGCCACCACCAAGGTCAACCGAAAGATCAGGCAGCTCACCCCCGAGAGCCTCGCGGCGCAGGCCGCGAACCGCGCGGTCGAGGCCGGGCACCGGCTCAAGGACTTCGCCCTCGACGTGCGGACCGGCATGGTCAGGCGCGAGGCCGAACTCGGCGAGGCGCTCGGCATCGAAGCGCCCCACGACCGCGCCCTGCCCGCCGCCGACCCCCGCCTGGTCAGGGCCGTCGACCGGGGGCGCCCGGCCGGCGGGAGCGCGCGCGGACGGCGCGCCGCGGGTCCCGGCACCCCCCACCCCTCCAACGAACACAACCGGAATGAGGACCACTGATGGAGTCGGCTGAAATTCGCCGCCGCTGGCTGAGCTTCTTCGAGGAGCGCGGGCACACCGTCGTCCCTTCGGCGTCGCTCATCGCTGACGACCCGACTCTGCTGCTCGTCCCCGCCGGCATGGTCCCCTTCAAGCCCTACTTCCTCGGCGAGGTCAAGCCGCCCTTCGACCGCGCCACCAGCGTCCAGAAGTGCGTGCGCACCCCCGACATCGAAGAGGTCGGCAAGACCACGCGGCACGGCACGTTCTTCCAGATGTGCGGCAACTTCTCCTTCGGCGACTACTTCAAGGAAGGCGCGGCGCAGTACGCCTGGGAGCTGCTCACCACCCCCCAGGACAAGGGTGGCTACGGCCTGGAGGCCGACCGGCTGTGGATCACGGTCTACGAGGACGACGACGAGGCCGAGCGCATCTGGCGCGACGTCGTCGGCGTCTCCCCCGACCGCATCCAGCGGCTCGGCAAGGAGGACAACTACTGGGACATGGGCGTGCCTGGCCCCTGCGGCCCCTGCTCCGAGATCAACTACGACCGCGGCCCCGAGTTCGGCGCCGAGGGCGGCCCCGCCGTCAACGACGAGCGGTACGTGGAGATCTGGAACCTCGTCTTCATGCAGTACATCCGCGGCGAGGGCACCGGCAAGGACTACGAGATCCTCGGCGACCTGCCGCAGCAGAACATCGACACCGGCCTCGGACTCGAACGCCTCGCGATGATCCTGCAGGGCGTGCAGAACATGTACGAGATCGACACCTCGATGGCCGTCATCAAGAAGGCCACCGACCTCACCGGCATCGCCTACGGCGCCGACCACGCCTCCGACGTGTCGCTGCGCGTCGTCTCCGACCACATGCGCACCTCGGTGATGCTCATCGGCGACGGCGTCAGCCCCGGCAACGAGGGCCGCGGCTACGTGCTGCGCCGCATCATGCGCCGCGCCATCCGCAACATGCGCCTGCTGGGCGCCACCGGACCCGTGGTCCAGGAGCTGGTCGACACCGTCATCAAGACGATGGGGCAGCAGTACCCCGAGCTCGAGGCCGAGCGCAGGCGCATCGAGACGGTGGCCCTCGCCGAGGAGGCCGCCTTCCTCAAGACCCTCAAGGCCGGCACCAACATCCTCGACACCGCCGTCACCGAGACCAAGGCGGCGGGCTCCGCCGTCCTCGCGGGCGACAAGGCGTTCCTGCTCCACGACACCTGGGGCTTCCCGATCGACCTCACCCTGGAGATGGCCGCCGAGCAGGGCCTCTCCGTGGACGAGGCCGGCTTCCGCCGTCTGATGAAGGAGCAGCGGGAGCGCGCCAAGGCCGATGCGAGGGCCAAGAAGTCCGGCCACGCCGACATGCGGGCCTACCGCGAGGTGGCCGACGCCCACGGCGCCACGGTCTTCACCGGCTACAGCCTCACCGAGGGCGAGTCGAGGGTCGTCGGCCTGCTCGTCGACGGCGTCTCCTCGCCCGCCGCATCCGAGGGCGACGAGGTCGAGGTCGTCCTCGACCGCACCCCGTTCTACGCCGAGGGCGGCGGCCAGCTCGCCGACCAGGGCCGCATCAGGCTCGACAGCGGCGCCGTCGTGGAGGTGCGCGACGTCCAGCAGCCGGTGCCCGGCGTCTACGTGCACAAGGGGAGCGTGCAGGTCGGCGAGGTGACGGTGGGAGCCGCCGCCTTCGCCGCCATCGACACCCACAGGCGCAGGGCCATCGCACGCGCCCACAGCGCCACCCACCTCACCCACCAGGCGCTGCGCGACGCCCTCGGCCCGACCGCCGCGCAGGCGGGCTCCGAGAACAGCCCGGGACGCTTCCGCTTCGACTTCGGCTCGCCCGCGGCCGTGCCCGGCACCGTCCTCACCGACGTCGAGCAGAAGATCAACGAGGTGCTCGCCCGCGACCTGGACGTCCAGGCCGAGGTGATGGGCATCGACGACGCCAAGAAGCAGGGCGCCATCGCCGAGTTCGGCGAGAAGTACGGCGAGCGCGTGCGCGTCGTGACGATCGGCGACTACTCCAAGGAGCTGTGCGGCGGCACCCACGTGCACAACACCGCCCAGCTCGGCCTGGTGAAGCTGCTCGGCGAGTCGTCCATCGGCTCGGGCGTGCGCCGCATCGAGGCCCTCGTCGGCGTCGACGCGTACAGCTTCCTCGCCAGGGAGCACACCGTCGTCGCGCAGCTCACGGAGCTGCTCAAGGGCGCACGCCCCGACGAGCTCCCCGAGCGGGTCTCCGGCATGCTCGGCAAGCTCAGGGACGCCGAGAAGGAGATCGAGAAGTTCCGTGCCGAGAAGGTGCTCGCCGCTGCGGGTGGGCTCGCCGACGGCGCCAAGGACGTGCACGGCACCGCCCTGGTCACCGGCCAGGTCCCCGACGGCACCTCGGCGGACGACCTGCGCCGCCTCGTGCTCGACGTGCGGGGCCGCATCCCGGCCGCCCGGCCCGCCGTCGTCGCCCTGTTCACCACGGCGGGCGGCCGTCCGCTGACGGTCATCGCCACCAACGAGGCCGCGCGCGAGCGCGGTTTCAAGGCCGGCGACCTGGTCCGCGCCGCGGCCAGGACCCTCGGCGGCGGAGGCGGCGGAAAGCCGGACGTCGCCCAGGGCGGCGGGCAGGACGCGAGCGCGGTCGCCGAGGCGATCGCCGCCGTCGAGCGGCTCGTGGCCGAGGGCTCGTGAGGCGCGGACGCCGTCTCGCGATCGACGTGGGGGACGCCAGGATCGGGGTCGCGTCCAGCGATCCCGACGGCATCCTCGCGACGCCGGTGGAGACCGTGCAGGGACGCGACGTCCCGGCCGCCCACCGGCGCCTGCGGGCCCTGGTCGAGGAGTACGAGCCGCTGGAGGTGCTGGTCGGGCTGCCGCGCTCGCTCCGCGGCGGCGAGGGCCCCGCGGCCGCCAAGGTGCGCGCCTTCGCCCGCGAGGTCGCTCGCGGCGTCGCCCCCGTGCCCGTGCGGCTGGTCGACGAGCGCATGTCGACCGTCACGGCGGCGGGCGGCCTGCGGGCCTCGGGCGTCACCTCGCGCAAGGGCCGCTCCGTCATCGACCAGGCGGCGGCCGTCGTCATCCTCCAGAGCGCGCTGGAGACCGAGCGCACCTCGGGCGCTGCCCCGGGCGAACCCGTCGAAGCGGCCGGCTGATCGCGGTACGGTAACGTTCCGCGCGATGCGACGGCGATTCGAACAGCTGCCGCACAAGAAAGAGGCGGCGCGGCCGCGGCGCTTCGGCGCACGGCCGACCCCTCGCGGCATTTTGGGGATCGATGACCGACTATGGCCGGGGCTCAGGCTCCGCACCCTGGCACCCCGACGACCCCCTGTACGGGGAGCAGGGGTGGGAGGCACCGCAGGCCGGCGAGGACGGCGGAGCGCAGCACCAGTACGGGCAGCAGCAGGACCCCTACGCGGCCGGCCACGACCCCTACCAGCAGTATCAGCAGCACCAGCAGTACCCGCAGCAGCCCGGCTACCAGGAGCAGGGGTACGCGGCCCCGCAGTACCCGCCCTACCAGGAGGGGCCGTACCCGCAGCAGGGCTACCAGGACCAGCAGCAGTACGGGCAGCAGTACCAGGGGCAGCAGGACCCCGGCTACGGCGACGGCGGCCAGGGCTATTCCCAGGGCGGCTGGCAGCAGCAGCCGCCGCAGGCGTACGGGCAGGTGCCCGGCGGCTATCCGGGCCAGGGCCACGACCCGTACGGACAGCCGCAGTACGACCCCGCGCAGGGCGGCTGGGACACCGGCGCGCACCAGCAGCCCGCCGCCTACCAGCAGCAGCCGGGCCCGCCGCAGCCCGAGCAGCAGCCGCAGTCGGGCCGCCGGCAGGAACCTGCGCCCGGCGGGTTCGACTGGGACGACCCGCCTGAGGAGACCCACCCCTTCTTCACCGGCGAGGACGCGCCCGCCCCCGGCCGCGACGGTGACCACACCGACGAACACGACGAGGACGACGACCCCGACGCGTACGACGACCCCGACGCGTACGACGGCCGCGGCGGCTCGGGCGGCGGCAAGAAGCGCAAGGGCCGCAGCGGGATGGCCTGCCTGGTCGTCGCCGTGGTGCTGGTCGGCGGCGTCGGCGGGCTCGGGTACTTCGGATACACCTTCTACCAGCACAGGTTCGGCCCGCCGCCGGACTTCACCGGGACGGGCACGGGGACGGTCCAGATCACCGTCCCGGACGGCGCGAACGGCTCCGACATCGCGTCGCTGCTGGTCAAGAGCGGCGTGGTCAAGAGCTCAGGCGCGTTCGTCGTGGCGCAGGACCACAACCCCAAGGGCAACACCATCCAGGCGGGCGTCTACACGCTGAAACACCACATGTCGGGCAAGGACGCCGTCGCGCTGATGCTCAGCCCCAGCAGCCGCAACGCGCTGATCATCCCCGAGGGCACCCGTGACGCGACCATCTACGCGATGATCGACAAGAAGCTCGAACTCAAGGCGGGGACGACCAGGTCGGTCGCCTCCGACGAGTCGAAGAACCTCGGCCTGCCGAGCTGGGCCGACGACGGCAGGGACATCAAGGACCCGCTGGAGGGCTTCCTCTTCCCCGCCAGCTATCCGGTCGGCAGGGACTCGAAGCCCGAGGACGTCCTGAAGAAGATGGTGGCCCGTGCCAACGCCGAGTATGCGAAGTACGGACTCCAGGCCAAGGCGGAGTCGGTCGGGCTCGACGACCCCTGGCAGCTGCTGACGGTCGCGAGCCTCGTCCAGGCCGAGGGCAAGACGCACGACGACTTCCGCAAGATGGCCGAGGTCGTCTACAACCGGCTCAAGCCCGACAACGAGCAGACCCACCAGCTGCTCCAGTTCGACTCGACGTACAACTACCTCAAGGGCCAGAGCCACATCAACATCAGCGAGGCCGAGGTCAACGGCAACCACGACCCGTACAACACGTACACGCAGAAGGGGCTGCCGCCAGGACCCATCGGCAACCCCGGCGAAGACGCCCTCGCCGCGGCGATCAGCCCCACCCACGACGGCTGGCTGTACTTCGTCGCGACCGACGGCGACAACAAGACCGAGTTCGCCAAGACCTACGCCGAGTTCGAGGCGCTGAAGCAGAAGTTCAACGACAAGCAGAAGGGCCTCGGCGGATGACCCACGAGGACGGGACCCTGCACGAGCCGCACGTCGCCGCGGTCCTCGGCTCGCCGATCGCGCACTCGCTCTCCCCGGCCCTGCACCGGGCGGCCTACGCGGAACTCGGCCTGGCCCAGTGGCGCTACGAGCGCCACGAGGTGGACGAGGAGTCCCTGCCCGGCTTCCTCAAGACCTTCCCCGACCGGGCAGGCGACGCGCGGCCGGCCGGCTTCTCGCTGACCATGCCGCTGAAACGCGCCGTGATCCCGCTGCTCGACGAGGTCGGTGACGCGGCCGCGGCAGTCGAGGCCGTCAACACCGTGACCTACGGCCCCGGGCTCTGCGCGCGGGGCGACAACACCGACATCCCCGGCATGGTGGCCGCGCTCGCCGAGCGCGGCGTGCGCTCCGTCGGCTCGGCTGCCGTGCTCGGCGCAGGCGCCACCGCCTCGTCGGCGCTCGCCGCGCTCTCCGGAGTGTGCGGCGGCCGGGTGACGGCGTACGTGCGCAGCGAGGCGCGCGCCGCCGAGATGCGGCAGTGGGGTGAGCGGCTCGGCGTGGACGTGCACACCGCGCCGTGGGAGCGCGCGGCCGAGGCGTTCGGGGCCGAGCTGGTGATCGCGACCACCCCGGCGGGCGCGGCGGACGCCCTCGCGGGCAGCGTGCCGCCGGGCCCCTGCACCCTCTTCGACGTGCTGTACGAGCCGTGGCCCACACCGCTCGCCGCCGCCTGGTACGCGGCCGGTGGGCAGGTCGTCTCCGGGCTTGACCTGCTGGTGCACCAGGCGGCGCTCCAGGTCGAGTTGATGACCGGGCTGCCCGAGGCGCCCGTCGCGGCGATGCGGGCGGCGGGCGAGCGGGCGCTGGCCGAGCGGAGCGCGTAGCCCCGCGTCCGGGCGCCGGGCAGAAGGGCGATGTCCGGCTGCCGGACGATTCGTCCGTCCTGTGGACCGTGGCCCGGGCCGCCCCGCCGGGCGTGGGAGGATCGGGGCACGGCCGTCCGGGCCCCGCGTCCGGCCGCGCCGCGGTATTCAAGGCATTCAAGGCGCGGACATGAGGAGCACCGTTGAGCAGGTTGCGCTGGCTGACGGCGGGGGAGTCGCACGGCCCCGCACTCGTCGCGACGCTGGAGGGCCTTCCCGCCGGCGTGCCGATCACCACGGACGACGTCGCGGACCACCTGGCCCGCCGGCGTCTCGGGTACGGGCGCGGCGCGCGGATGAAGTTCGAGCGCGACGAGGTCACCTTCCTCGGCGGCGTACGCCACGGCCTCACCCTCGGCTCCCCGGTCGCGGTCATGGTGGGCAACACCGAGTGGCCCAAGTGGGAGCAGGTCATGGCGGCCGACCCGGTCGACCCCGCGATCCTCGCCGAGCTGGCGCGCAACGCCCCGCTGACCCGCCCGCGCCCCGGCCATGCCGACCTCGCCGGCATGCAGAAGTACGGCCTCGACGAGGCGCGCCCGATCCTGGAGCGCGCCAGCGCGCGCGAGACCGCGGCCCGCGTCGCGCTCGGCGCCGTCGCTCGCTCGTACCTCAAGGAGACGGCGGGGATCGAGATCGTCTCGCACGTCGTCGAGCTCGCCGCAGCCAGGGCGCCGCGCGGTGTGCTGCCGGTCCCCGCCGACGTGGAGCGCCTCGACGCCGACCCGGTGCGCTGCCTCGACGCGGACGCGAGCGAGGCGATGGTCGCGGAGATCGACCAGGCGCACAAGGACGGCGACACCCTCGGCGGCGTCGTGGAGGTCCTCGCCTACGGCGTGCCCGTCGGCCTCGGCTCGCACGTCCACGCCGACCGCAAGCTCGACGCGCGCCTCGCCGGGGCCCTGATGAGCATCCAGGCCATCAAGGGCGTCGAGCTCGGCGACGGCTTCGAGCTCGCGCGGGTGCCGGGCTCCCAGGCGCACGACGAGATCCTCGTCACCGACCAGGGCATCAGGCGCGCATCCGGCCACTCCGGCGGCACCGAGGGCGGGCTGAGCACCGGCGAACTGCTGCGGGTGCGAGCCGCGATGAAGCCCATCGCGACCGTGCCGCGCGCCCTGGCCACCGTCGACACCGCGACCGGCGAGCCCGCCAAGGCGCACCACCAGCGTTCCGACGTGTGCGCCGTGCCCGCCGCGGGCATCGTCGCCGAGGCGATGGTCGCGCTGGTGCTCGCCGACGCGGTGGCGGAGAAGTTCGGCGGCGACCACGTCGCGGAGACCCGGCGCAACGTCACCTCGTACCTCGACAACCTGGCGATCCGGTGACCGGGCCGCGCATCGTGCTCGTCGGCCCCATGGGGGTCGGCAAGTCGACGGCCGGGGAACTGCTCGCCGCGCGCCTCGGCACCACCTTCCGCGACACCGACGCGGACATCGTCGCCGCCGACGGCCGGGAGATCTCCGAGATCTTCGTGGACGACGGCGAGCCGCACTTCCGCGCGCTGGAGCGCGCCGCGGTCGCCGAGGCGCTCGCCGGGCACGACGGCGTGCTCGCGCTCGGCGGCGGCGCGGTGCTCGACGACGGCACCAGGCGGCTGCTCGCCGGGCTGCCCGTGGCCTACCTGTCGATGGAGGTCGCGGAGGCCGTACGGCGCACCGGCCTCGACGCGGCACGCCCGCTGCTCGCCGTCGTCAACCCGCGCCAGCAGTGGAAGCGGCTCATGGAGGAGCGCCGCCACCTGTACACGGAGGTCGCCAGGGTGGTCGTCGCCACCGACGGGCGCACCCCGGACGAGGTGGCCGACGGCGTACTGGACGCACTGGAGTTGAGGAAGGCATGACGGAGCAGACAGCGGAGCAGCCGGTCATCCGGATCGGGATCGGCGGCACCGCGGGCACGGACCCCTACGAGGTGCTGGTCGGGCGCCGCCTGCTGGGCGAGCTCGCGGGCCTCGTCGGCCGCGCCAAGCGGGTCGCCGTGATCCACCCCGAGGCGCTCGCCGAGACCGGCACCGCGCTGCGCGACGACCTCGCGGGGCAGGGCTACGAAGCGATCGCCGTCCAGGTGCCCAACGCCGAGGAGGCGAAGACCGCAGAGGTCGCCGCGTACTGCTGGAAGGCGCTCGGGCAGAGCGGCTTCACCCGCAGCGACGTGATCGTCGGCGTCGGCGGCGGCGCCACCACGGACCTCGCCGGATTCGTCGCGGCGAGCTGGCTGCGCGGGGTGCGCTGGATCGCCGTGCCGACGACCGTGCTCGCCATGGTCGACGCGGCCGTCGGCGGCAAGACGGGCATCAACACGGCCGAGGGCAAGAACCTCGTGGGCGCCTTCCACCCGCCCGCCGGGGTGCTCTGCGACCTCGCCGCGCTCGACTCGCTCGGCACGCACGACTACGTCAGCGGCCTGGCCGAGATCATCAAGGCGGGCTTCATCGCCGACCCCGCCGTCCTCGACCTGATCGAGGCGGACCCGGAGGCGGCGCGCAGCCCGCGGGGCCCGCACACGGCCGAGCTGATCGAGCGGTCGATCCGGGTGAAGGCCGACGTCGTCTCCAGCGACCTCAAGGAGTCGGGCCTGCGCGAGATCCTCAACTACGGGCACACGCTGGCCCACGCGATCGAGAAGAACGAGCGCTACACCTGGCGGCACGGCGCCGCGGTCTCCGTCGGCATGGTCTTCGCCGCCGAGCTCGGCCGCGTCGCGGGCCGGCTCGACGACGCGACGGCCGACCGCCACCGCGCCATCCTCGGCTCGGTCGGCCTGCCGCTGACCTACCGCGGCGACCAGTGGCCGAAGCTGCTCGAAACGATGAAGGTCGACAAGAAGTCCCGCGGCGACCTGCTGCGCTTCATCGTCCTCGACGGGCTCGGCAAGCCCTCCGTGCTCGAAGGCCCCGACCCGGCCTTCCTGGTCGCCGCGTTCGGGGAGGTCGCAGCGTGACCCGCAGGGTGCTCGTGCTCAACGGCCCGAACCTGGGCCGCCTCGGCTCACGCGAGCCGGACATCTACGGCGCGACGACCTACGCGGGCCTGGTCGAGACCTGCCGGTCCCTCGGCGAGGAGCTGGGGCTCGACGTCGAGGTGCGCGAGACCAACGACGAGGGCGAGATGATCCGCTGGCTCCACGAGGCCGCCGACGACAAGCTGCCCGTCGTGGTCAACCCCGGCGCGTTCACGCACTACTCGTACGGCATGCGGGACGCGATGTCGCAGCGCACCGCGCCCCTCATCGAGGTGCACATCTCCAACCCGCACACCCGCGAGGAGTTCCGGCACAACTCCGTGGTGGCCTCGGTCGCAAGCGGCACGGTCGCGGGCTTCGGGATCGGCTCCTACCGGCTCGCCCTGCGCGCGCTCGCCGAGGAGCTGACGGGCTGACACCCTCTCGGGCCCGCGCCCGGGGGCGGTACGGTTCTGGGGGGCAGCACCCCGGTCGTACGAGACGGAGTGGCAGGAGATGGAGCAGGCGATGGGCGCGTCCGAGGACGACTGGCACCTCCCGGTCTGGGGCCCGCCCGCGGGGCCCGCGCCGTCCGGCGACCAGGACGACGGCTTCCCCCTCCAGGACCCGCCGGCCGCCGCGCGCCCCGCGGGTCCGCCGCCCGCCCCGCCGATACCGGCACCCGCCCCGCTTCCCGCGCCCGGGCAGGCGCCCGCGGCCCCCGTGCCGGGCCCGCCGCCCGGGGGGCCCGCGGCCGGCCACCCGCCGGGCCCGCGCGCAGGCCGCCAGGCGGCCCCGCAGCGGCCCGCGGAGTCCACCGGGCACGTCACCCTGCCGCCCGGCGGCCCGGTGCCCGTGCACGGCGCCGCGCCCGAGGGCGGCACGGGCACCGCCACGCTCGCTGTGCTGCTCATCGGGCCCGCGGGCGCGGGCAAGACCACCGTGGCGAGGCACTGGGCCCGCACCCGCCGCGTCCCCACCGCCCACATCAGCCTCGACGACGTGCGTGAATGGGTGTGCTCGGGCTTCGCCGACCCGCAGAGCGGCTGGAACGAGCACTCGGAGGCCCAGTACCGGCTGGCCCGCCGCACCTGCGGCTTCGCCGCGCGCAACTTCCTCGCCAACGGCATCTCCTGCATCCTCGACGACGCCGTCTTCCCCGACCGGCCCGTCGTCGGCCTCGGCGGCTGGAAGCGGCACGTAGGACCGGGACTCCTCCCGGTCGTCCTGCTGCCGGGGCTCGAAGTGGTGCTGGAACGCAACGCGAAGCGCGAGGGCAACCGGCGCCTCGCCGACGAGGAGGTCGCCGGCATCCACGGCCGGATGGCCGGCTGGTACGGCTCGGGACTGCCGATCATCGACAACAGCACCCTCGACGTGCCCACCACGGCGCGGCTCCTCGACGACGTGCTCGCGCAGTCCGTCGCGAGCCCGCCCGCCTGGTAGCCCCGCGCGGCCCGCCCCCCGGTCGGACGCGCCCGACCGGCCGGGGCACGCCCCCGCTCGTACGCTCGGACCATGTCAGAGGTGTACGCGGCCCGCCGTGCCCGGCTGCGCGACCGGTACGGCGCCGCAGGCAGCGCCGCCGCCCTGGTCTGCGGCCCCGCCAACGTGCGCTACCTCGCGGGCGGCGCGCCCCCCGGCGCCTCCCTGCTGCTCGGGCCGGAAGGGGACGACGTGCTCCTGTGCCCCCCGGCGCCCGAGGACGGCGGGGCCTGCGGGCGTCCCGACGACGGCCTGCGGACCGTCGTGTGCGAGCGGTCCCGCGACACCGCGCCCACCGCGGCCCGCCTGCTCGCCGAGGCCGGGGCCGCGGGCCCGCTGGCCGTCGAGGAGGACCACCTGACGGTCGCACGCCACCGCGCGCTGGCCGCCGCGGCGCCCGGCGTGGCGCTCGCCGACCTCGGCGGCGCCGTCGAGCAGCTGCGGGTCGTCAAGGACGAGGAGGAGATCTCCCGGCTGCGGATCGCCGCGGAGATCGCCGACCAGGCGCTCGGCGAACTGCTCGAGTCCATCCTGGTCGGCCGCACCGAGCGCCATCTCGCCCTCGAACTGGAGCGCAGGCTCGTCGACCACGGCGCCGAAGGGCCCGCCTTCCGCACGTCCGTCGCCACCGGGCCGCACTCGGGCCGCGCCGCCCACCGGCCGACGGACCGGCGGGTCGAGGAGGGCGACTTCCTCACCGTCCGGCTCGGCGCCGAGTACCGGGGCTACCGCTGCGGCATCGCCCGGACGTTCGTCATCGGCTCGGCACCCGCGGACTGGCAGATCGAGCTGTACGAGCTGGTCTTCGCCGCGCAGCGGGCCGGCCGCGAGGCGCTGGCGCCCGGCGTGGGCTGCCGCGACGTGGACCGCGCGGTGCGGCAGCGGCTGGCGGCCGCCGGCCGCGCCGAGACGCTCGACCCCGTCACCGGGCGCGGGGTGGGGCTCGAAATCGCGGAGGAGCCGGAGCTGGCCCCCGGGTCCATGGGTAAACTGGACGCTTGTGTGCCGGTCACCGTCGGACCCGGGGTCCACCTCCCGGGCAGGGGCGGCGTCCGGATCGACGACACGCTCGTCGTCCGCCCCGAGGCGGACGGCGGACCCGAGCTACTCACCATCACGACCAAGGAACTGCTCGCGCTCTAGGATCCCTCCTCGTACGGGGGCCGGGGCCCGGGAGCAGTGCACCCCTGGTCCCACCTGCTTCAGTCCAGGAGATCCGCAACCGTGGCATCCACCAACGACCTCAAGAACGGTTTGGTGCTCAAGCTCGACGGAGACCAGCTCTGGTCCGTCGTCGAGTTCCAGCACGTCAAGCCCGGCAAGGGCCCGGCCTTCGTGCGCACCAAGCTCAAGAACGTGCTGTCCGGCAAGGTGGTCGACAAGACCTTCAACGCCGGTGTGAAGGTCGAGACGGCCAACGTCGACCGCCGCGACATGCAGTTCTCGTACATGGACGGCGAGTACTTCGTCTTCATGGACATGGGCACCTACGACCAGATCCACGTCAGCCGCGAGGTCGTCGGCGACGCCGCGAACTTCCTGCTCGAAGGCTTCGAGGGCACGGTCGCCATGTACGAGGGCAACCCGCTCTACGTCGAGTTGCCCGCCGCGGTCGAGCTGGTCATCGAGCACACCGACCCGGGCGTCCAGGGCGACCGCTCCACCGGCGGCACCAAGCCGGCGAAGCTGGAGACCGGGTACGAGATCGGCGTCCCGCTGTTCATCACGACCGGTGAGAAGATCAAGGTCGACACGCGTTCCGGCGAGTACCTCGGCCGGGTGAACAGCTAACCGTGGCCGCCCGGAACAACGCCCGGAAACGCGCGTTCCAGATCCTCTTCGAGGCCGACCAGCGCCGCGAGTCCGTCGCCACGGTCATGGCCGACTGGATCCGGCACGCCAGGACCGACGACCGCCAGCCTCCGGTGACGGAGTACACGATGGAGCTCGTCGAGGGGTACGCCACGCAGGCGGCCAGGATCGACGAGTTGATCTCGACCTACGCGGTGGGGTGGACGCTCGACCGCATGCCGGTCGTGGACCGCAACATCGTCAGGCTCGCCGCGTACGAGCTGGTCTGGGTCGACGGCACGCCGGACGCGGTGGTGATCGACGAGGCGGTGCAGCTCGCCAAGGAGTTCTCCACCGACGAGTCGCCCGCCTTCGTCAACGGCCTGCTCGGCCGCTTCAAGGACCTCAAGCCGAGCCTGCGCCGCGTCTGAACCGGCGGCCGGGC
Source organism: Streptomyces sp. NPDC047002 (assembly GCF_040704505.1). Lineage (NCBI taxonomy): Bacteria > Bacillati > Actinomycetota > Actinomycetes > Kitasatosporales > Streptomycetaceae > Streptomyces > Streptomyces sp. NPDC047002. The sequence goes on along the minus strand of NZ_JBEYWC010000028.1, from coordinate 35,373 downwards.
CCCCGCGGCGCGGGCGCGGCCCGCGCACCCGCGAAGACGGCTCACGGCCCGTGGCGGACGCCCCCTCGGGGGCGCCTCCGCCACGGGCCGCCGTGCGTCCTGCGGCGGGTCGCACGGCGCCGCAGGGCCCGATCCCGGCCCGCGCCGTGCCATCACGGTGCGCGCATACGCCGAGGGGCGGGCCCCGCCGGGGGCCCGCCCCTCAGGACGTGACGTTTCTGCTGGTGTGTTCCGGCGGAGGGGGGCTCAGCCCTCCTCGTGCGCCACCGCGCGTCTGGCGTCGGCGCCCAGGACGCCCCAGCTGATCAGCTGCTCCGTGAGGACCGAGGGCGACTGGTCGTAGATCACGGCCAGCGTGCGCAGGTCGTCCTGGCGGATCGAGAGGACCTTGCCGTTGTAGTCGCCGCGCTGGCTCTGGATCGTGGCCGCGTACCGCTGGAGGGGGCCCGCCTTCTCGGCCGGCACGTGCGCCAGCCGCTCCAGGTCCAGGACCAGCTTCGGCGGCGGCTCGGCCGCTCCGCCGGGGGTCGTGCCGGGAAGCAGCTCCTGCACCGGGACACCGTAGAAATCAGCGAGCTCGGCGAGGCGCTGCACGGTCACGGCGCGGTCGCCGCGCTCGTACGAACCGACCACCACGGCCTTCCAGCGCCCCTGGGACTTCTCCTCCACGCCATGGAGCGAGAGGCCCTGCTGGGTGCGGATGGCCCGGAGTTTGGTCCCGAGCTGTTTTGCGTATTCGCTGGACATATAGCTCCCCGGACGAAGTCTCGTAACTCACTGTAAGGTTACGCAGCGTTACCCTGATGCGTCAAGCCGGATGGTCCGTACCGGATACAACCGAGGGTCCCCCGAGGGGCGCCGTACCGCCACTGGTAGGATGCATGGCGCAATCATGACGTCCTTTAACGTCCGTCCCGTGAGGCGGAGAAGGGGGTCCGTTCTCCATGAGCTCCATGGATGCAGACAGCAGCACGCAGCACACGCAGCACGCCCCGGGCTCCGGCGCCGCACGGCCCGTCCTGGAGGCACCCGACATCGCCCGGGTGCTCACCCGCATCGCCCACGAGATCGTGGAGCGCGCCAAGGGCGCGGACGATGTGACGATCCTCGGCATCCCGACCCGCGGTGTGTTCCTCGCCCGCAGGATCGCGGCCAAGCTGGAGGAGATCGCCGGCCGGACGGTGCCCGTCGGCTCGCTCGACATCACCATGTACCGCGACGACCTGCGGATGCGGCCCGCGCGCGCCCTCGCGCGCACGGACATCCCCGGTGACGGGATCGACGGCAGACTGGTCGTCCTCGTGGACGACGTCCTCTTCTCCGGCCGCACCATCCGCGCCGCGCTCGACGCGCTCGGCGACATCGGCCGCCCCCGCGCCGTGCAGCTCGCCGTCCTCGTCGACCGGGGCCACAGGGAGCTGCCCATCCGCGCCGACTACGTCGGCAAGAACCTCCCGACCTCCCTCAGGGAGACCGTCAAGGTCCAGCTCAGCGAGATGGACGGGCGCGACACCGTACTGCTCGGCGCCGGCGGCAGCTAGCCGCACGCCGGCCCCGGCACCGAGCCCCGTCCCGACCCGCCACACGGCAGCGGGCGCGCCGCCGCGCGCCCGCGCACCAGACCCACCGGAGCACACCGAGATGCTGCGTCTCCCCGGGGCGAGCCCCCGGACACCAGGCCACCTGATCTCCGCCGCCGACCTCACCCGCGACGACGCCGTCCTGATCCTCGACACGGCCGAGGAGATGGCACGCGTCGCCGACCGGCCGATCAAGAAGCTGCCGACCCTGCGCGGCCGCACCGTCGTCAACCTCTTCTTCGAGGACTCCACCAGGACGCGCACCTCCTTCGAGGTCGCGGCCAAGCGGCTCTCCGCCGACGTCATCAACTTCTCCGCCAAGGGGTCGTCGGTCTCCAAGGGCGAGTCCCTGAAGGACACCGCGCTCACCCTGGAGGCGATGGGCGCGGACGCCGTCGTCATCCGGCACGGCGCCTCGGGCGCCCCCTACCGGCTCGCCACCTCCGGCTGGATCGACGGCGCCGTCGTCAACGCGGGCGACGGCACCCACGAGCACCCCACGCAGGCCCTGCTCGACGCCTTCACCCTGCGCCGCAGGATCGTCGGCGCCGACGAGGGGCTCGGCCGTGACCTCGAAGGCGTCCGTGTCACGATCGTCGGCGACGTCCTGCACAGCCGCGTCGCCCGCTCCAACGTCCTGCTGCTGCACACCCTGGGCGCCAAGGTCACCCTCGTCGCCCCGCCCACCCTGGTGCCGGTCGGCGCCGACCGGTGGCCCTGCGACGTCTCCTACGACCTGGACGACGCGCTGCCGGGCAGCGACGCCGTGATGATGCTGCGCGTCCAGCGCGAGCGGATGAACGCGGCCTTCTTCCCCACGGAGCGGGAGTACTCCCGCCGCTACGGGCTCGACGCCGACCGCATGCGCCGCATGCCAGAACACGCCCTGGTGCTGCACCCGGGCCCGATGAACCGCGGCATGGAGATCACCGCCGAGGTCGCCGACTCCCCGCGCGCCACCATCGTGGAGCAGGTCGCGAACGGCGTCTCCATCCGCATGGCCGTCCTGTACCTGCTGCTCGGCGGCAACGAGCCGGCCGTCGCCACCACCCGCCAGAGCGCCACCGACACCAGCGTCACCGAGGAGAGCAAGTGAGCACGAACACCACCCTGATCCGGGGCGCACGGATCCTCGGCGGCGAGCGGCAGGACGTCCTGGTCGAAGGCGAAACGATCAGCCGGGTCGGCGCGGTCCCCACCCCGGACTCCGCGACCGTCGTCGACGCCGAAGGACTCGTCCTGCTGCCCGGCCTCGTCGACCTCCACACCCACCTGCGCGAGCCGGGCCGCGAGGACTCGGAGACGGTCCTCACCGGCACGAAGGCCGCCGCGAAGGGCGGCTTCACCGCCGTCCACGCCATGGCCAACACCTTCCCGGTCGCCGACACCGCGGGCGTCGTCGAGCAGGTGTGGCGGCTCGGCCTCGCCTCCGGCTACTGCGACGTGCGGCCCGTCGGCGCCGTCACCGTCGGCCTTGAGGGCAAGCAGCTCGCCGAGCTCGGCGCCATGCACGACTCCGCCGCGCAGGTCCGTGTCTTCTCCGACGACGGCAAGTGCGTGGACGACGCGGTGATCATGCGGCGCGCCCTGGAGTACGTGAAGGCCTTCGACGGCGTCGTCGCCCAGCACGCCCAGGAGCCGCGCCTGACCGAGGGTGCCCAGATGAACGAGGGCGCCGTCTCCGCCGAGCTCGGGCTCGGCGGCTGGCCCGCGGTCGCCGAGGAGTCGATCATCGCCCGGGACGTGCTGCTCGCCGCGCACGTCGGCTCCCGCGTGCACATCTGCCACCTCTCCACCGCGGGCTCCGTGGAGATCGTGCGCTGGGCCAAGTCCAAGGGCTGGAACGTCACCGCGGAGGTCACCCCGCACCACCTCCTCCTCACCGACGAGCTGGTCCGCTCCTACGACCCCGTCTACAAGGTCAACCCGCCGCTGCGCACCGACGCCGACGTGGTCGCGCTGCGCGAGGCGCTCGCCGACGGCACCATCGACTGCGTCGCCACCGACCACGCGCCCCACCCGCACGAGGACAAGGACTGCGAGTGGGCCGCAGCCGCCATGGGCATGGTCGGCCTGGAGACGGCCCTCTCCGTGGTGCAGGAGACCATGGTCGACACCGGCCTGCTCGACTGGGCCGGCGTCGCCGACCGGATGGCGTACCGCCCGGCCGCCATCGGCCGGGTCACCGGTCACGGCAGGCCCGTCGCCCCCGGCGAGCCCGCGAACCTGGTCCTCGTCGACCCGGCATACCGTGGAGCCGTGGTCCCCGCGGACTTCGCCTCCCGCAGCCGCAACAGCCCGTACGCGGGCCGTGACCTGCCGGGGCGCGTCACCCACACCTTCCTGCGGGGCAAGGCCACGGTCACCGACGGGAATCTGGCATGACATCTGCGCACCTCACCGCCCTCCTGCCCGCCGCCACCCTCGCCAAGGCGAAGCACTCGGCGCCCGTGACGGACTGGAGCGGCCGCATCGGCTGGGTCATCGGCCTGGTGCTCTTCATCGCGCTCGTCTACTGGCTGATGCGCCAGGGCTGGAAGTGGCGCGGCAGCCTCCAGTCGGACCTGCCCGAGCTGCCCGCCGTGCCCGCGGAGCATGGCGCGGTGAAGCTGACCATGAGCGGCCGCTACCACGGTTCCACCAGCGCGGGGCAGTGGCTCGACCGCATCGTCGCCCACGGCCTCGGCGCCCGCAGCCGCGTCGAGCTGACCCTCACGGACGCGGGACTCGAAGTGGTGCGCCCCGGCGCGAACGACTTCTTCGTCCCCAACGACCGGCTGCGCGAGGCCCGCCTCGACAAGGGCATCGCGGGCAAGGTGCTCGCCGAGGGCGGGCTGCTGGTCGTGACCTGGGAGCACGGCGGCAGGCTCCTCGACTCCGGCTTCCGCTCCGACCGCTCGGCCGAGCACACCGCGTGGGTGAGCGCGGTCAACTCCCTCCACCCGCACGACGCGGCCGACGGCCGCGCCCCCGCCACGACCGCCACAACGGAAGGCCCCGCACGATGACCGCCTCGTCCACCCGGGGAACCGCCCTCAGCCAGGCGTCCCCCGCCGTACTCGTCCTGGAGGACGGCCGCACGTTCCGCGGCCGCGCCTACGGGGCCGTGGGGGAGACCTTCGGCGAGGCCGTGTTCTCCACCGGCATGTCCGGCTACCAGGAGACCCTCACCGACCCCTCGTACCACCGCCAGGTCGTCGTCATGACGGCCCCGCACGTCGGCAACACCGGCGTCAACGACGAGGACCGCGAGTCCCGCAGGATCTGGGTCTCCGGCTACGTCGTACGCGACCCCGCGCGCGCCCCCTCGAACTGGCGCTCGCGCCGCACCCTCGACGACGAGCTCACCGAGCAGGGCGTCGTCGGCATCAGCGGCGTCGACACCCGCGCCCTCACCCGCCACCTGCGCGAGCGCGGCGCCATGCGGGTGGGCATCTTCTCCGGCGGCGCGCTCGCCGACGAGGCCGCGCTCCTCGACCGGGTGCGCAGCGCCCCGCAGATGACGGGCGCCGACCTGTCGGCCGAGGTCACCACGGCGGAGCCGTACGTGGTGCCGGCGATCGGCGAGAAGAAGTTCACCGTCGCCGCCCTCGACCTCGGCATCAAGGGCATGACCCCGCAGCGCATGGCAGAGCGCGGCATCGAGGTGCACGTCCTGCCCGCCACCTCCAGCGTGGAGGAGGTCTACGCGGTGCGCCCCGACGGGGTCTTCCTCGCCAACGGCCCGGGCGACCCGGCCACCGCCGACCTCACCGTCGTGCGGGCCGTGCTGGAGCGCGGCACGCCGCTGTTCGGGATCTGCTTCGGCAACCAGCTCATCGGGCGCGCCCTCGGCTTCGGCACGTACAAGCTGAAGTACGGCCACCGCGGCATCAACCAGCCCGTGCAGGACCGCACCACGGGCAAGGTCGAGGTCACCGCGCACAACCACGGCTTCGCCGTCGACGCGCCGCTCGACCGGGCCACCGAGACGCCCTACGGCCTCGCCGAGGTCACCCATGTCTGCCTCAACGACGACGTGGTCGAGGGGCTGCGGCTGGTCGACCGGCCCGTCTTCAGCGTGCAGTACCACCCCGAGGCCGCCGCGGGCCCGCACGACGCCGCCTACCTGTTCGACCGCTTCACCAAGCTCATGGAGGACCAGCGTGCCTAAGCGCACCGATATCCAGTCCGTCCTGGTCATCGGATCGGGACCGATCGTCATCGGCCAGGCCGCTGAGTTCGACTACTCGGGCACCCAGGCGTGCCGCGTCCTGCGCTCCGAGGGCCTGCGGGTCATCCTCGTCAACTCCAACCCGGCGACGATCATGACCGACCCGGAGATCGCCGACGCCACCTACGTCGAGCCGATCACCCCCGAGTTCGTCGAGAAGATCATCGCGAAGGAGCGCCCCGACGCGCTGCTCGCCACCCTCGGCGGCCAGACCGCGCTCAACACCGCGATCTCGCTGCACGGCGCCGGCACCCTCGACAAGTACGGCGTCGAGCTGATCGGCGCCAACGTCGAGGCGATCAACAAGGGCGAGGACCGCGACCTCTTCAAGGGCGTCGTGGAGGAGGTGCGGCGCAAGACCGGCCACGGCGAGTCCGCCCGCTCGGTGATCTGCCACACCATGGACGACGTGCTGGCCGGCGTCGACGAGCTCGGCGGCTACCCCGTCGTCGTGCGCCCCTCCTTCACCATGGGCGGCGCGGGCTCCGGCTTCGCGCACACCGAGGAGGACCTGCGCCGCATCGCGGGCCAGGGCCTGATGCTCTCGCCCACCACCGAGGTGCTCCTCGAGGAGTCCATCCTCGGCTGGAAGGAGTACGAGCTGGAGCTGATGCGCGACCGCAACGACAACGTCGTGGTCGTCTGCTCCATCGAGAACTTCGACCCGATGGGCGTCCACACCGGCGACTCGATCACCGTCGCGCCCGCGATGACGCTGACCGACCGCGAGTACCAGACCCTGCGCGACATCGGCATCGCCGTGATCCGCGAGGTAGGCGTCGACACCGGCGGCTGCAACATCCAGTTCGCGGTCAACCCCGAGGACGGCCGGGTCATCGTCATCGAGATGAATCCGCGGGTCTCCCGTTCCTCGGCGCTCGCGTCCAAGGCCACCGGCTTCCCGATCGCGAAGATCGCTGCGAAGCTGGCCGTCGGCTACACGCTCGACGAGATCCCCAACGACATCACCGAGCAGACCCCGGCGTCCTTCGAGCCCACGCTCGACTACGTCGTCGTCAAGGTGCCCCGCTTCGCGTTCGAGAAGTTCCCGGCCGCCGACTCCACCCTCACCACCACCATGAAGTCGGTCGGCGAGGCCATGGCGATCGGCCGCAACTTCACCGAGGCGCTCCAGAAGGCGCTGCGCTCGCTGGAGAAGGCGGGCAGCCAGTTCGACTTCGCAGGCGACGCCGCGGGGCTCGACAAGGCCGCCCTGCTGGAGACCGCGCGCACCCCCACGGACGGCCGCATCAACACCGTGATGCGCGCCATCAGGGCGGGCGCCACCCCGCAGGAGGTCTTCGACGCCACGAAGATCGACCCGTGGTTCGTCGACCAGCTGTTCCTGCTCAACGAGCTGGCCGACGAGATCGCGGCGGCCGCCGAGCTCACCCCCGAGCTGCTCGCGGCGGTCAAGCGGCACGGCTTCTCCGACGCGCAGATCGCCGCCGTCCGCGGCCTGCCCGAGGCCGTCGTCCGCGAGGTGCGCCACGCGCTGGGCGTCCGGCCCGTCTACAAGACGGTCGACACCTGCGCGGCCGAGTTCGCCGCGCGCACGCCGTACTTCTACTCCTCCTACGACGAGGAGAGCGAGGTCGCGCCCCGCGAGAAGCCCGCGGTGATCATCCTGGGCTCCGGGCCCAACCGCATCGGCCAGGGCATCGAGTTCGACTACTCCTGTGTCCACGCCTCCTTCGCGCTGCACGACGCCGGATACGAGACCGTCATGGTCAACTGCAACCCGGAGACCGTCTCCACCGACTACGACACCTCCGACCGGCTCTACTTCGAGCCGCTCACCCTGGAGGACGTGCTGGAGATCGTGCACGCCGAGACCCAGGCGGGCCCGGTCGCGGGCGTCGTCGTCCAGCTCGGCGGCCAGACCCCGCTCGGCCTCGCCCAGGCGCTCAAGGACAACGGCGTGCCCGTCGTCGGCACCTCGCCCGAGGCCATCCACCTCGCGGAGGACCGCGGCGCCTTCGGCCGCGTCCTCGCCGAGGCCGGGCTGCCCGCGCCCAAGCACGGCACCGCCACGTCCTTCCCCGGCGCCAAGGCGATCGCCGACGAGATCGGCTACCCCGTCCTCGTCCGGCCCTCGTACGTGCTCGGCGGCCGCGGCATGGAGATCGTGTACGACGAGACCAGGCTCGCCTCGTACATCGAGGAGTCCACCGAGATCAGCCCGACCAGGCCCGTCCTGGTCGACCGCTTCCTCGACGACGCCATCGAGATCGACGTCGACGCCCTCTACGACGGCACCGAGCTCTACCTCGGCGGCGTCATGGAGCACATCGAGGAGGCCGGCATCCACTCCGGCGACTCCGCCTGCGCCCTGCCCCCGATCACGCTCGGCGGGCACGACATCAAGCGGCTGCGCGCCTCCACCGAGGCGATCGCGCGCGGCGTCGGCGTACGCGGCCTGATCAACATCCAGTTCGCACTCGCCGGCGACATCCTCTACGTGCTGGAGGCCAACCCCCGCGCCTCCCGCACCGTGCCCTTCACCTCCAAGGCGACGGCCGTGCCGCTCGCCAAGGCCGCGGCCCGCATCTCCCTGGGCGCCACGGTCGCGCAGCTGCGCGAGGAAGGACTGCTGCCCGGCGCCGGCGACGGCGGCGACCTGCCGCTCGACGCGCCGATCTCCGTCAAGGAGGCCGTGATGCCGTGGTCGCGCTTCCGCGACATCAAGGGCCGCGGCGTCGACACCGTCCTCGGCCCGGAGATGCGCTCCACCGGCGAGGTCATGGGCATCGACTCCGTCTTCGGCACCGCATACGCGAAGTCGCAGGCCGGAGCGTACGGGCCGCTGCCCACCAAGGGCCGCGCCTTCATCTCGGTCGCCAACCGCGACAAGCGCTCGATGATCTTCCCGGCGCGCGAGCTGGTCGCCCACGGCTTCGAGCTGCTCGCGACCTCGGGCACGGCGGAGGTCCTCCGGCGCAACGGCATCAACGCCACCGTCGTGCGCAAGCAGAGCGAGGGCGAGGGCCCGGACGGCGAGCGGACCATCGTCCAGCTCATCCACGCGGGCGAGGTCGACCTCATCGTCAACACCCCGTACGGCACCGGCGGCCGGCTCGACGGCTACGACATCCGCACCGCGGCCGTCGCGCGCGCCGTGCCCTGCCTGACGACCGTCCAGGCGCTCGCCGCGGCCGTCCAGGGCATCGACGCGCTCAACCACGGCGGGGTCGGCGTCCGCTCCCTCCAGGAGCACGCCGAGCACCTGACCGCCGCCAGGGAGGACTGAGGCGCCGCATGTACGCACTCCTCTTCCGCCTCGTCTTCCGCCGCATGGACCCGGAGCGCGCGCACCACCTGGCGTTCCGGTGGATCAGGCTCGCCGCGCGCGTCCCGGTGCTGCGCACGTACGCGGCCGCGGTCCTCGCGCCCCGCTACCCGCAGCTGCGCACCGAGGCGCTCGGGCTGCGGATGCACGGCCCCTTCGGGCTCGCCGCCGGCTTCGACAAGAACGCGGTCGCGATCGACGGCATGGCGATGCTCGGCTTCGACCACGTCGAGATCGGCACCGTCACCGCGCGGCCGCAGCCGGGCAACCCGCCCACCCGGCTGTTCCGGCTGGTACGCGACCGCGCGCTGATCAACCGCATGGGGTTCAACAACGACGGCTCCGCCGCGGTCGCGGCGCGCCTCGGCGCGCGCCGCCCCGTCTTCCGCCCGGTCGTCGGCGTCAACATCGGCAAGACCAAGGCGGTGCCGGAGTCCGAGGCCGTCGCCGACTACGCCACGTCGGCGGAGCGGCTCGCCCCGCACGCCGACTATCTGGTCGTCAACGTCAGCTCCCCGAACACGCCCGGCCTGCGCGACCTCCAGGCGGTCGGCCACCTGAGGCCGCTGCTGAGCGCGGTGCGGGAGGCCGCGGACCGCGCCGTGCCGGACCGGCGCGTCCCGCTGCTGGTGAAGATCGCCCCCGACCTCGCGGACGAGGACGTCGACGCCGTCGCCGACCTCGCCGTGGAACTCGGGCTCGACGGGATCATCGCCACCAACACCACCGTCGCCCGCGAGGGCCTCGGACTCTCGTCGCCGCCCGCGCTGATGGCGGAGACCGGCGGCCTGTCGGGCGCGCCGCTCAAGGAGCGCTCCCTCGCGGTGCTGCGCCGCCTGTACGCCAGGGTCGGCGACCGGATCATCCTGGTCGGCGTCGGCGGCGTGCAGGACGCGGAGGACGCCTGGCAGCGCATCCTGGCGGGCGCCACCCTGGTGCAGGGGTACAGCGCCTTCATCTACGAGGGCCCGTTCTGGTGCCGTGCCGTGCACAAGGGCCTCGCCGCGCGCCTCGCCGCGGGGCCGTACGCCACCCTCGCCGACGCCGTCGGCGCGGACGTCAGGAAGGCGGCGGCCGCATGAGCGCGCCGGAGGAGGAAGGCGGCCGCCTGAGCGGGCCGGAGCCCTTCGGCGCGCGGCTGCGGCGCGCCATGGACACCCGCGGCCCGCTCTGCGTGGGCATCGACCCGCACGCCTCGCTGCTGAGCGCCTGGGGGCTCGGCGACGACGTGGCGGGCCTCGAACGCTTCGCCCGTACGACGGTCGAGGCGCTGGCCGACCGGGTCGCGGTGCTGAAGCCGCAGTCGGCCTTCTTCGAGCGGTTCGGCTCCCGGGGCCTCGCCGTCCTGGAGCGCACCGTCGCGGACGCGCGCGCCGCGGGCGCGCTGGTCCTCACCGACGCCAAGCGCGGCGACATCGGCTCCACGATGGCCGCCTACGCCGCGACGTACCTCGACGCGGACTCCCCGCTCTTCTCCGACGCGGTCACGCTCTCCCCGTACCTCGGCTTCGGGTCGCTGCGGCCCGCGCTCGACGCGGCAGCGGCCGGCGGCGCCGGCGTGTTCGTGCTCGCGCTGACCTCCAACCCGGAGGGCGCGGAGGTGCAGCGCGCCACGGCCCCCGACGGGCGCACGCTGGCGCAGGTGGTGCTCGACCACATCGCGGCGGAGAACGCGGGGGCCGAGCCCCTCGGCTCGGTCGGCGCCGTGGTGGGCGCGACCCTCGGCGACACGGGTGCCGGCCTCGACGTGAACGGCCCGCTGCTCGCGCCCGGCATCGGCGCGCAGGGCGCGACACCCGCGGATCTGCCGGCGGTCTTCGGCGCCGCGGTGGGCCGGGTCGTGCCCAGCGTGAGCCGCGGAATCCTGCGCCACGGGCCCGGTGCGGGGCCGCTCAGGGAGGCGGCGGAGCGGTTCCGTGACGAGGTGCGGGCGGCCCTGGACCACCGGAATGAGGGGTTCAGGTAAAACCTGGAGTCGAAAAGAGGTGGAAAATGTCGGAAATGTACCGGTCGGGCGATGCTGACCAGGGACTTTTCATCTGTTCTCGCTGACTCCGGCGGTCTTGGCCGATAGTCTCCCCACCAGAGCCGACGAGCAGAGCGTTGCCCGTTGCTCGCCTGGCGCGGGACGGCAGTCCCCGCGCCGGTCCGTATCCGACAGTTCGACATCCGAGGTGACGTAGGCGTGGCTCTTCCGCCCCTTACCCCTGAACAGCGCGCAGCCGCGCTCGAAAAGGCCGCCGCGGCTCGCCGGGAGCGGGCCGAGGTCAAGAATCGACTCAAGCACTCCGGCGCCTCCCTCCATGACGTCATCAAGCAGGGCCAGGAGAACGACGTCATCGGCAAGATGAAGGTCTCGGCGCTGCTGGAGTCGCTGCCCGGCGTCGGCAAGGTCCGCGCCAAGCAGATCATGGAGCGTCTCGGCATCTCCGAGAGCCGCCGGGTGCGCGGCCTCGGCTCCAACCAGATCGCCTCCCTGGAGCGCGAGTTCGGCAGCACCTCAGCGTGACGTTTCCGGGCACCCCCGGGAACCTGGATAATCGCTGCATGGCAGCAGAGGCACGGCAGCGGCTGACCGTGCTCTCCGGACCCTCAGGGGTCGGCAAGAGCACGGTCGTCGCCCATATGCGCAAGGCTCATCCCGAGGTGTGGCTCTCGGTGTCGGCCACGACCAGGAAGCCACGCCCCGGGGAGCGCCACGGCGTCCAGTACTTCTTCGTGACGGACGACGAGTTCGACAAGCTCGTCGCCAACGGGGAGCTGCTGGAGTGGGCGGAGTTCGCCGGGCACCGCTACGGGACGCCCCGGGCCCCGGTCCTGGACCGCCTCGATGCCGGTGAGCCGGTGCTGCTGGAGATCGACCTCCAGGGCGCCCGGCAGGTCAGGGACTCGATGGCGGAGTCCCGGCTGGTCTTCCTCGCCCCGCCCGACTGGGACGAGCTGGTGCGCAGGCTCACCGGGCGCGGCACCGAGCCGGCCGACGTGATCGAGCGCAGGCTCGCGGCCGCCAGGATCGAGCTCGCCGCCGAGTCCGAGTTCGACACCACCCTGGTCAACACCTCCGTCGAGGACGTGGCGCGCGAGCTGCTAGCCTTGATGGAAGTGTCCTGATTCAGTGCCCGCGCGCGAGCGTGCGGGCGTCCCCGCGCGGACGTGACGGTGCCGGTGTGACCGGGCGGCCGTGGCCGCGCAATCTCGATTCATTCTTCGGAAGGCCAGAGAGTGTCCTCTTCCATGACCCCGCCCGAGGGCATCATCAACCCGCCGATCGACGAGCTGCTTGAGGCCACGGACTCCAAGTACAGCCTGGTGATCTACGCGGCCAAGCGCGCGCGCCAGATCAACGCGTACTACTCGCAGCTCGGTGAGGGCCTGCTGGAGTACGTGGGCCCCCTCGTGGACACCCATGTGCACGAGAAGCCCCTCTCGATCGCCCTGCGGGAGATCAACGCGGGCCTGCTGACGTCCGAGGCCATCGAGGCGCCGCCGCAGTAGTACCGCGGACGCGCAGCGGTACCGCGGTACTGCTGTGGACCCACCGCACGCACGGTTGGTCATATGATCGACACGTTGTCCATAGGCCCGGCAGACGACTGCCGGGCCTGTGGTGTGTCATGGGAGCAGGAGCGGCGGGCGCGGACCGCCGCCCCGCGCGAGAGTGTGGGAGCGGGAGGCATGGTGGACAGGCCGAGGGTCGTTCTGGGCGTGGCGGGCGGCATCGCCGCATACAAGGCGTGCGAGCTGCTGCGCAGGCTCACCGAGTCGGGGCACGACGTCACGGTCGTGCCGACGGCCTCGGCGCTGCACTTCGTCGGGGAGGCCACCTGGTCGGCGCTGTCCGGCCACCCGGTCTCCACCGAGGTCTGGAGCGGGGTGCACGAGGTGCCGCACGTGCGCATCGGCAAGGCCGCCGCCCTCGTCGTGGTCGCCCCCGCCACCGCCGACGTGCTGGCCAGGGCCGCGCACGGCCTCGCCGACGACCTGCTGACGAACACCCTGCTGACCGCCCGATGTCCCGTCGTCTTCGCCCCCGCCATGCACACGGAGATGTGGGAGCACCCCGCCACCAGGGAGAACGTGGCGACGCTCCGCCGGCGGGGCGCCGTCGTGATCGAGCCCGCCGTCGGCCGGCTGACCGGCGTCGACACGGGCAAGGGGCGGCTGCCAGAACCCGGCGAGATCTTCGAGGTGTGCCGCGCCGCGCTGACCCGCGGTGCGCTCCCCGCCGACCTCGCGGGCCGCCATGTGGTGGTCAGCGCGGGCGGCACCCGCGAGCCGCTCGACCCGGTGCGCTTCCTCGGCAACCGCTCGTCGGGCAAGCAGGGCTTCGCCCTGGCGCGCACGGCGGTGGCGCGCGGCGCGCGGGTCACGCTGATCGAGGCCAACACCGGCCTCCCCGACCCGGCGGGCGCCGACGTCGTCCACGTCGGCACGGCCCTCGAACTGCGGGACGCCGCGCTGAAGGCGGCCGCGGACGCGGACGCCGTGGTGATGGCCGCCGCCGTCGCGGACTTCCGGCCGGCCGCCTACGCCCAGGGCAAGATCAAGAAGCGGGACGACGCGGAGCCGGAGCCGCTGGCGCTCGTGCGGAACCCGGACATCCTCCACCAGCTGGCCGCGGAGCGCCCCGCGCCGGGGCAGGTCGTCGTCGGCTTCGCCGCCGAGACGGACGACGTCCTGGCCAACGGCCGCGCGAAGCTGCGCCGCAAGGGCTGCGACCTGCTCGTCGTCAACGAGGTGGGGGAGCACAAGACCTTCGGCGCCGAGGAGAACGAGGCCGTGGTGCTGGCCGCGGACGGCGCCGAGACGCCCGTGCCGCACGGCCCCAAGGAGGCGCTCGCGGACACGGTCTGGGACCTGGTGGTGGGGCGGCTGCCCGCACCGTGACCCCGCTGTCCGCATGCTGGTCATCCGTCTCCAGGGGTGGACGGCGCGCCGAAGCGGAAGAGACGGTGGGAAACCCGCAAACGCCCAGACGGGCCCCGCTGGAGGCGTTTCCGTTCCGGGTAACGGAGGCCACACCACGCTCACGGAGCGAGATGTCTGGACTCCGGGAGCGGGGTGACCGATAAACTGGCGCGAGAGTGCGGCAGGACGCAGCTCCGGCCGCACTCAAGCCGTCAATGATCAGCTGATCGAGTCAGCAGCCGCTGCAACCCCAGGGAGCGATGTGTCCCGCCGTCTCTTCACCTCGGAGTCAGTGACCGAGGGTCACCCCGACAAGATCGCTGACCAGATCAGCGACACCATCCTCGACGCACTCCTCACCGAGGACCCGGCCTCCCGCGTCGCCGTGGAGACCCTGATCACCACGGGCCTCGTCCACGTCGCCGGCGAAGTCACCACCAAGGCGTACGCCCCGATCGCCCAGCTGGTGCGCAACAAGATCCTGGAGATCGGCTACGACTCCTCCAAGAAGGGCTTCGACGGCGCGTCCTGCGGGGTCTCCGTCTCCATCGGCGCCCAGTCGCCCGACATCGCCCAGGGCGTCGACTCCGCCTACGAGCGGCGCGTCGCCGCCGGTGCCGAGGGCGCTGCGGGCAGTGAGGTCGACGAGCTCGACCAGCAGGGCGCCGGCGACCAGGGCCTGATGTTCGGCTACGCGTGCGACGAGACGCCCGAGCTGATGCCGCTGCCGATCTACCTCGCGCACCGGCTCTCCCGCCGCCTGTCCGAGGTCCGCAAGAACGGCACCATCCCCTACCTGCGCCCGGACGGCAAGACACAGGTCACCATCGAGTACGACGGCGACAAGGCCGTCCGCCTGGACACGGTCGTCGTCTCCTCGCAGCACGCCTCCGACATCGACCTGGACTCGCTGCTCGCCCCCGACATCCGCGAGTTCGTCGTGGAGCACGTGCTCCAGCAGCTCGTCGAGGACGGCATCAAGCTCGACACCGAGGGCTACCGGCTGCTGGTGAACCCCACGGGCCGCTTCGAGATCGGCGGCCCCATGGGCGACGCCGGCCTCACCGGCCGCAAGATCATCATCGACACGTACGGCGGCATGGCGCGCCACGGCGGCGGCGCCTTCTCCGGCAAGGACCCGTCGAAGGTCGACCGCTCCGCCGCCTACGCGATGCGCTGGGTCGCGAAGAACGTCGTCGCGGCGGGCCTCGCCGCCCGCTGCGAGGTCCAGGTCGCCTACGCGATCGGCAAGGCCGAGCCGGTGGGCCTGTTCGTCGAGACGTTCGGCACCGCGACCGTCGACCACGAGAAGATCGAGAAGGCCATCAGCCAGGTCTTCGACCTGCGGCCCGCCGCGATCATCCGCGACCTCGACCTGCTGCGTCCGATCTACGCCAAGACCGCCGCGTACGGCCACTTCGGCCGCGAGCTGCCCGAGTTCACCTGGGAGCGCACCGACCGCGTCGACGCGCTCCGCGAGGCCGCGGGCATCTGACCGCACGGCGCCGCGCGCCGACCAGGGCCCGGCCCTCCGCCCAGGCGGGGGACCGGGCCCCGTTACGTTGGACCCATGTTCGTACTGGAACTCACCTACACCGCCCCCATGGACCGCGTCGACGCCGCGCTCGCCGACCACGTGGCCTGGCTCGACGAGCACATCGCGGCGGGCCGCGTCATCGCCTCGGGCCGCAAGGTCCCCCGCGACGGCGGCGTCCTCCTCGCCGTCGCCGACGACCGCGCCGCGGCCGAACGCCTCGCAGCGGCCGACCCGTTCACCCTGGCCGGGGTCTGCACGTACCGCATCACGGAGTTCACCCCCACAAGGACGTCCCCCGCCCTCGCCCCGTACCGCGAGAAGCCCCGCGACTGACACCCGGCGGGGCGCCGGGCGGTGGCGGCGGGGCCCCCGTTCCGGGAGCGCCCCCGGCTCCGCGCCCGGTCACAGGGGCGGCTCGACCTCGGGCGCGAGGCCGGGACGCGGCCCTGTCCCGTCGGGCGACATCCCGGCGGGTGCCAGTGGGCCGTCCGGGTCGTCGGCGCCGCCCTGGCCCTCTTGCCCCTCGGGGCCGCCCCGGCCCTCGGGCCCGCCGTGGACGAACCGGTCTCTGATCCGCTCGGCCTCCTCGGGGTCCTTGTCGGCCACGAAGTCCGCGACGACGCTCGCGACGAGCACGATGTCCCCCGGAGCCGCCACCGGGCCCAGGCCCTCGACGAACCGGCTGAACACCGCGAACGCGCCCCTGCCCTCCGCCTCCTCCTGATCTCCGGCAGCCGCGCCGTGCGGCTCGGAGAGTGCCGAGGCCAGGGAGGGGACGAACCGGTGGAACCGCTCGGCGAGCTCCACGTTGTTGGCCGCGGCCGTCAACTCGGCCAGCAGGCCGATGTCCTGCACTGTCCTGTCGACCTTGTCGTCGTTGCGGTGCAGCGCCCACACCACGGCGCTCCCGGTGTCCTTGAGGACGTCATCGCCGAGATAGGCGCGCCGGCTCTGCTCGTACTTGCGCTCGTGCTCCCAGACCGCCTCGTTCTTGCGCACCTCGGCCAGCTTGACGAGCCGTTCCTGGTCGGCGTCCGACAGACACAGGCGCACGTCGACCGCCATCGCCTCCGCCCTGCCGTCCCGCACCGTGAACATCGTGCCCAGCGCGCCGTTCAGCTCGTGCTGCACGAGGGAAGCCCTGGCGGGATGCCTAGCCGCAGTGACCTGCTGCGCGCGGGCCAGGACGGCGTCGACGGCCAGCGCGCCCGCGTTGACGAGCGGAGCGTGGTCGGGTCCGCTGACCGGGCACCAGCGGACGGTTGCCGAGAAGAGGAAGTCGTAGTCGGGCAGCTCGCTGGGAAGGGCGACGTCACGCACCCGCACCTCGCGCCGCTCGACCGGCGGGATCGGGAGATCGGGCTCCGCGAGCAGGTGCCGGGGGAACCGCTCGGCCCTGCGCCGCGCGACAGCCCCGCCTGCCGTCAGCAGCACGGCGATCCCGAAAGCGCCCAACGCCCAGGCCCACGGCGGCCAGTGGGTGCAGAAGCCGACGAGGGCCAGGACGAGAGCGCCGATCAGCGTCAGGAAGACGGACACGGTCTTGGTCGCGGAACTCATGGCGTGGGGGTCTCCCGTGGAAGGGCGGCTCGGTGCGCGTGGATTTCCTTGACCCGTTGCAGGATCGCGCCGGGCAGCGCGAACGCCGCGGTGTCCCCCGCGGGGCGCGTGGCCGCCCAGCGCACGGCCGCCCGGTAGAGCAGGCCCTGCGCGGAGCTGCGGCCCTGGCATGCGTCGATGAGCACGTCCACCAGGCCGTGGGCGTCGCCGTCCCGTGCGGCCGTGTCGAACCAGCCGCGTGCGCACGGGAACCAGCGGCCGGTGTCGAGGCAGGCGAAGACCTCGGCCCACCCGGTGGCCAGCTCGGCCCGGACGGCGGGGTCCGCGGCGAGCGGACGGCCCTCGGCCCCTGAGCCGCCGCGTACGTGCGGTGAGTCCGCGCAGCGGAGGAAGAGTTCCGCGTCGGGCACCCGGTGGGGTTCGCCGTCGGAGCTGTGCGTGACTCGTCCGAGAAGGAAGCGCAGGAGCCGCCGCCCCTCGGCTGCCAGCTCCATGAGGGCATCGCCCGCCACCGTGCCCGGCGCCTCGCGCCGCGCCAGGTGGTGCAGGCGTACGACGGCGGCGAACGGGTGGTGCACGGCCAGGTCGCCCCGGCAGACCGCGACGAGGACCTGCCGTTCGGGCCGCGTGAGTGTTTCCTGCCGTGAGCGGTCGTACAGGTACGCCCGGAACTCCTGGCCGGCCGTACGGTGTCCGAGTCCGGCACCGAGGAGGCGCACGGCAGCGCGCCGTTCGTAGCCCGAGGACGACCGGGACCATTGCAGGGCCAGGTCCTTGAGGTCTTCGTGGTGCTCCTCGTGCAGGGACAGTTCCGCGAACCGCAGGACCAGCGCTTCCCGTTCGGGCTCGTGCAGGCGGGGCAGGGCCAGAGCTGCGGCGACCCACGTCCGCAGGGCGTTCCTGAGGTCCGGAAAGTCGCGCCAGACCTGGCGGGCGACGGCCTTTGCCATGCCAGGGGCGGCGAAGCGCACACAGCCGTCGGGCTGGATTCCTGCGTCGATCGAGAGGAAGCGTTCCGACAAGGGGCGGGCGGCCAGCACGGGGGAGGCTCCCGCCTCGCCGCCGACGCTCGTGTGCAGCGCTCGTGCCGCCTCGTGCACGGCGTCACTCCTCGCACCCTCCAACAGGGCGGTGGCGATGAGCAGGCCGCGTGTGCGGCTGTCGCGCACCCGGGCGAGCAGGGCGGAGGCCTCGCCCGACCGGTCCGCCAGCATGGTGGCGACCGTGTCGCACGCGGCGGAGAAGGGAGTGCCCTCGCTGACCGCCGTGCTCACCTGCCATGCGAAGCGGGCGGCTTCCTCCAGCGAGTGGTTCGCATCGACAAAGCGCTTCAGCGACTGCGGGGGCGGTGCGGTCTCCCGCCCCCGGACATGGGACAGCCGCAGGAACCGCCTGAGGATCCTGATCTCGGCGTGCGGGGGCCGCTCGATGAGAGCGGCCTTCCGGCCCAGGAACGACGGCAGGTTCCGGGCGGAGCCGGTGGGAAGGATCACCACCAGTGCCGCGTGACGCCTTTCGAGTGTCGTCGTGAAGGAGCCGAGCTGCTTCTCGACCTCCTGCAGCCGACCGCGGGGAGCGGAGGACAGGTCGAGCAGCAACCGGCCGTCCTCCGCGATCTGTTCGGGATCGAGCAGCTGTTGCTCCGGATCCGCGACGATCTCGTGGAAGGTGTCCCTGCGCGGGGCATGGTTGCGCAACAGCACCTCGGCCGTGGCCGTGCGCCCCGTTCCTGGCTCTCCGTCCAGCAGGACGACATGGTGCCTCACGAGTCTCGCGTACGCCCTGGCGTATCCCGTGGGCGGTTCGAAGCGGGGCATCAGCCAGAGCAGGTGCTCCTTGGCGAGCTCGCGCGGTGCGCGTCCCGTGGAGTCCTCGGACAGGGGGGCCTGGTCCCCGGGCGGATGGACGCTGTAGTAATTGTTCTGGGTGCCGGTCCCCGAGTGCACCGCAGCCGCCGTGGCGATCTCCGACCAGAGGACGCTCACCGATCACCGTCCCGGTCCCGCTCGCCGTAGTGGAAGGTGTTGGTGTTGCCGCCTCCCGACTGGTCCCCGGCCACGTAGAAGGAGCCGTGGCCCAGGTGCGGCGCGTGCTGCGGGGCGGTGTTGTGCTGGTCGCCCGAGCCGCTGTGGACGTGCCCGGCCCGGCCGATGGACGTCGTGTTGGTGTGGGTGCTGGTGTCGATGTCGCCCGTGTCGCGGGTCTGGATCAGCGTCCCGCTGCCGGTGTTGTCGCCCGCGGCATTGTTGACCGAGCCGCTGGGCTTGTCCTCCTTCTGTTCGCCCTCCCGGTCGGATGTGCGGAGCGCGGGGACCATGTCGGAGAGGTAGTCGCCGATTTCCGCCAGGTCGTGCCTGGAGTCGTAGGCGCGCAGGCGCATGGCCTGGATCTCGGCGAGGCGCGCCAGCTCGGGCGGCAGGTCCGCCGCCTTCAGCCAGGGCGTCTTGTCGATCAGTACGGGCAGCACGGTGATGCCGCGCTCAAGGGCTTCGAGCAGCTCGCGCCGTACATAGTCGTCCTCGCGCCGCAGCAGCGGCGACGCCGCCCAGCCCTCGCCGACGACGGCGATGCACACGGAGGACGCGTGCAGCGCGTCCATGATCCCGGTGGGGAAGGGACGGCCGGGCGTCAGCGTGCTCCCGTCGCGGAACACGCGATCGTCGCCGAACCGCTTCGTGATGCTCTCGTACAGCTGCCCGGCGACGTGCTCGCCGTCCTTGGTGCGGTAGTTGATGAAGACATCGGCGTTGTAGGGCATGGCAGAGGGGCCCCTCCTCGGTAAAGGGATGGAAGTGAGGTGCGGAATGCGGGTCAGAGCAGGCGCGCGGCGGGGGAGAGGGCGAAGGCCAGGAGCGGTTCGACCTCCTTGACCGCCGGGTGGCGCGGATGGCGGGCCAGCGTGCGCGACAGGCGGCGGACGTCCAGGGCGACGGTCGCTGAACCGACCGTGTGGACGGCGCTCAGCACATCGTGGGCGAGGGCGCAGGCTTGGTCGATGTCGCCCGCGAGCGCGTGGGCCAGCGCCTGCCTGGTGCCGTAGCGCGCCCTGGTGCGCAGCGCGGTGGGCGCCACACGGTGCATCTCGCGGTCGAAGACCTCGGCGGCCTGGCGCGGCCTACCGAGGTCGAGCAGGCACCATCCGGTGATCATGGCGACCTGGTCGGGGACATGGCTGGCGCCGAGCACCGGCTGGGCAGGATCGGCGGGCACCCGGGCGAGCAGGGCGCGGGCACGGTCGAGTGCGCGCATGCTGGAGCCGTGGTCGCCGGCGAGCGAGTGGCCCTCGGCCTCCTGCACCGCGGCGAGTCCCAGGATCCGGGGCGGCAGGGCGGGGGAGCTGACGGTGGCGGTCAGCGCGAGCGTCTCCGCCGCGTCGCCGCGGTAGTACGAGACGAGTGCCCGGCGGACCCGCGCGTATGAGGCGAGATCGCTGTCCCCGGCGGCCGCGGCCAACTCCACCGCCTCGTCAGTCAGGCGCAGGGCGGCCTGGTCGTCGCCCGCCTCCTGCGCCATCCAGCCCGCGAACTCGGCGTACCGGGAGCTCAGCGCGATCAGCCCGTCTCGGGTACGGGCGCCGCTGCGCCGCGCCAACAGGCGCAGCACGCGCGTCTGTTCGGCGAGTGCGGGCAGCACGGCGCCGGGCGGTGCGGACTGGCCGAGGCGGCGGAACTCCGCGAAGAGGTTCCGCGAGATGTCGAGCAGTGCGCCGTCGGCGGCGGGCGCCGCCGACGCGGACGGCGTCGCCGCCGTGCCGAGCACGGCCGCCGCGCCCGCGGCGAGGAGGCCGCGCCGCGCGGGCGCCGCGCCGCCTTCCTCGTCGGCGGCGGCTTCCCGCTTTGTACGCGGCACGGACGGCGCCGGTACGAGGCCCAGCAGCGCCCCCTGGGTGCCGAGTGCGGCGTCGCAGAGGCGTGCGAGTTCCTGGGAGGGGCGCTTCTGCCCCGTCTCGACCTTGCTGAGCTGCGCCTTGCTGTAGTGGACGCGGGCCGCGAGCCGGCTGAGCGTCAGCCCTGCCGCGTGCCGTGCCCGGCGCAGTTCGCTGCCGAACGCATACTGTCCCTCAAGCACCTGGGCTCCCGATGTCGAGTCGTCGCGCAGGGCGTCAGGCCCCTTGACCAGGGTCGGGGCGTCGCTCGGGGGTCACAAGAGCGTGCGGGTGTTTCCCGTTTCCACTTGGTGCTTCAATGCCCCCTGCGTGAGGGGTAGTTGGCGCGGTGTATGAGGTGTGCGGGCATGGGCGAGGGGCGTGGGTCGCCGGTGGGGACCGGTGGCTCACGCCCCTCGCGTCGGTGCGGCCCTGGGGCCGGTTGTTACTGGCCGAGCAGCTTCGACGTCAGGGTCGAGGCGTTGTAGGAGCCCCAGCCCGTGGTGAAGTCCCAGCCCTTGGCGGCGGAGTAGGCGCCGTTGCTGCCGCTGGTGATGTCGTGGAAGCCGGTGCCGCCCGTGGCGTAGAGCGCCGGGTTGGCGAAGCCGAGGTTCGGCTTGCCTGCCGCGGCGGCCTGCTGGTTGTAGAGCGCGGCGTACGCGGCCCATTCGGGCGCCGCTGCGCTGGTGCCGCCGACCTGGCCCCACTGGCCCTGCGAGTAGATGGACACGCCGGGGCTCGGGTTGGCGAGCGCCGAGACGTCGGGTACCTGGCGCTTGCCGCCGCCCTGGCTCTGCTGCACCGAGGTCTGCCAGCTCGGTATCGAGAACTTGCTGGACTTGCCGCCACCGCCGCCGCTCCACGCGGTCTCGCGGCTCCAGGCGTTCGAGGACGTCACGGTCAGCGTCGTACCGCCCACGCCGGTCACGTTCGGGTCGCTGGCCGGGAAGTCGACGGAGGTGCCGCCGTTGCCCGCGTCGTCGGAGCCGCTGTCGCCCGAGGCGGCGTAGAAGCCGAGGCCCTCGGCCGCGCCCTGCTGGAACACGGCGTCGACCGCGCTCAGGTTGGAGCTGGTGCGCTGCGTCTCGGCCGCGCCCCAGCTGATCGACGTGGTCGGGATGCCGCTGTCGACGATGGCCTGGTACGTGTCGACCTCGCCGGCGTCCGAGTTCGGGCCCTCGAAGACCGTCACCGCGGCCTTGGGCGCGATCGCGTTCAGCACCTCGATGTCGAGTTCGACCTCGACCTGGCCGTCGCCGAGGGAGCCGGAACCCCCGTCGACCTTCTTCACGGTCGGGGCGGCGGAGCCCAGGCTGTACTGGCTGTCGTACTTGGTGATGTTGGACTGCTGGAAGCCGTCGAACTCCAGCAGGGCGATCTTCTGGCCGCTGCCGGTCGTGGACGACGAGACGTTGTAGCCGCCCTTGATCTGCGCCGGGGTGTAGCCGCCGCCCGGGCCGTTGTGGGGGGTGACCTTGGCGGCCTGGTGGTGCAGGACCACCTGGTTGTTGAGACCCGAGACGTCGCTCACCAGGGACGCGACGGACGCGGGCAGGGTCGGCGCGGCCTCGTTCGCGTAGAACGACCGGCCGGTGGACTTGTCCTTGTACGTCGACAGCGTGGTGCCGAACGCCTTCTGCACCTGCGCTGCGGTGCCGTGGGCGTCGATCAGCAGGTTGCCGGAGTGGACCTTGCCGACGGTGAGGCCCTGCGACTTCAGGTACTCCTTCACTTTGGCGACCTCGGCGTCGGTACGGCCGTAACGGGCCGCGAACTGTGCCTTGGTGAGGTAGTGGCCGTAGTCGGCGGAGGCCGGGTCGGTGACGCGGGAGATGAACGCCGCGAGTCCTGCGTGGTCTCTGGGCGCGAGGCTCACGGCCACGGACAGGGACGTGTCGGCGGCGACAGAACCGGTGCGCGCCGCGTGGGCGGTGAGCCCGGGGACGACGTCGCCCGCGACCGCGGCACGCGTCGCCGAGGGGCCGGGGGTGCCGGCGGCGGCGACGGGGACGGCGACGGCCAGCAGAACCGGTGCGGCGGCGAGGGCGAGGAACTTGAGACGTGGGGTCACGAACAGCCTCCGGGGGGAAGTTCGAGTCTCGAAAGGGTGACGTGGAACACGCTAGGGAGAAAGGGGACTTGTCCATAAGCGGGGGAACCCTTGCTCGCCGTGTTGAGACGGTGTTTCGTGTGGCCGGGGCGTTGCGGCGCCGCGTCGCGGGGCACGTCATGTCGGCGTGAGGCCGGGGCGGTTGGCATCGTGCCGGTGCGACGCCGGGGGCGGGTTGGCTTGTGCCGGCATGCGGCCAGGGGCCGTTGACGCGGCGGCCGGGAGTCTTCGGCAGGACCGCTGCCGCCGGATCAGGGGACGCGGGCGCCGGACGCCGACATCCGGACGGGGGTGCCGTACGCGGGTGTTGGGGTCAGGGATCGGGATCGGGCCACTGGTCCGTTTGTTGGGGGCGGCCGTCGGTACGTGCGTGGGGGCGGGCACGGTCGGTACGGGTACGGGTACGGGTACGGGTACGGGGCCGGATCGCCGGTACGCGCCTGCCGCGCGGGCCGGCGCGGGCGTACGGGGCGCCGCGTGCGCACCCGCGGGGCACAGGGCCCCGACGCAAGGGGCGGCCCGCCCGCGCCCGCGGGCAGCGCCATCGCCGCGGGCCCACGCGGGAGTTCGCGGGGCCGGCGCGTACCGGTGGAGCGGCGCGCGCCCGTGCTTCAGGCTCTGCGGCCGCCCGGCGCGCCGGGGCCGGGGGTGGCGAAGGCCTCGGGGGAGGTCATGGCGCGGGCCAGCGCGGTGCGGGAGCGCACGCCGATCTTGCGGTAGACGCGGGAGAGGTTGCCCTCGACGGTCTTGACGCTGATGAACAGCTTCGCCGCGACCTCCCGGTTGGACGCGCCGCCGGTGACCAGCTCGGCGATCCGGGTCTCGGTGGCCGTCAGGGTTGCGGCGCCGCCGCCGTCGAGGGCACCGAGGCGGGCGAGTTCGGCGCGGGCGCGGGCCGCGAGGGGGACGGCCCCGTGCGCCTCGGCGAGTTCGAGCGCCTCGGAGAGCGCGCGGTTCGCGGCCGTCCTGTGCCGGGCCCTGCGCTCGGCGGTGCCGAGGGCGATCAGGGTGCGCAGCAGGTCGAAGGGGAGGCCGAGCGGGCGCAGCCTCGCGGCAGCGGCGGCGAGGAGCTCCGCGCCCTCGCGGGCCCGTCCGCAGGCGGCCTCGCGCAGGCCCTCGGCGCGTTCGAGCGCCGCGAGCACGCTCTGCGGTGTCCCGCCGTGCACGTGGCTGCGGGCCTCGGCGAGCGCCTCGTCCGCGGCCTCGGTGTCGCCCAGCATCACCTGCGCCTCGGCCAGGTCGGCCGTCCAGTGCAGCAGCGGCGGGTCGGCGACCCCCATGGCGCCGCCGATCTCCCGCACCCGCAGCAGCGTCCCCACCGCGTCGGCGGCGCCCTGGAGCGAGCCCTCGAAGAGTGCCGTCTGCGCCTGCGCGGCGAGTGCGCGCAGCAGGAAGAGGCGGTCGCCGTCCGCCTCCGAGGCGCGTACGGCGTCCGCCGCCAGGGGCCGCGCCTCGTCGGCCGCCGCGCCCACGGACGCGGCGAGCGCACGGGCGTACAGCGCGGGCGCCGACACGAGGCCGGCCTCGGCGGCCGCGCGGGCGCAGCGCTGCGCGTCCCGCACGGCCGCGCGGCAGTCGCCCGCGCGCACCTGGGTCCTGACCAGGGCGAGCAGGGTCGCCACATGGTCCTCGACGCTGGTGTAGTCGACGCACTCCCTGCCGCTGCCGCCCTCGTCGCACAGGAGCGGGCCGAGCTGGGAGCGCGCCGTGGCCACCTGGTCGTCGTCGAGCGCGAGCATGGCCCGCATGCGGACCATGCCGCGGCGGCGCGGGTCGCCCTCGCGCACCGCGAGGTCGAGCGCCCGGTCGAGCGTGGCCCTCGCCGCTTCGGTCCTGCCGGTGAGCGAGTGGACCCGGGCCAGCGTCGTCAGGGCGCTCAGCCCGGTGACCGGGTCGGCGGCGACCGCCTCGCCCGTGGTGGCGCACAGCGCGTGCCGGGCCGCCTCCGCCGGGTCGCCGAGCACCAGGCTGCGCAGCGCCGCCCAGTGGTGCAGCCGCGCGGTGAGCACGCCGTCGCCCGCCGCGTCCCTGAAACCGCCGGACAGCACGTCCTGGAGGCCTTCGAGCGCCTGGCCCGCGTTGCGCAGCAGCACGATCCTGGCGGCGACCCGCAGGCGCGGCGAGGACGACGAGCGCAGCACCGCGCGGGCCAGCTGCGCGCACTGGTCGCGGCGCCCCGCGTCGCAGGCGTACTCGGCGGCCCGCAGACGGCGGGCGTCATGGGTGCCGGTGCCGGAGGGCGTGCGGTCCGCGGCCAGCCTGGCGAGCTCCGCGGCGTCGTCGAGGGCGCCCTCCGCGTGGGCCGTGCCGGCGGCGGCCAGCACGGCGGCCGCGACCTTCTCGTTCTCGTAGGGGTGCGCGAGCGCCAGGTGGCGTGCGCCGCGCCGCCGGTCCGTGACGGCGTCGGCGAGCAGCGCGTGCGCCGCGCGGCGCTCCCGTGTCGGCGCGTCCGCGTAGAGCGAGGCCCGCACCAGCGGATGCGTGAACACCACGGCGCCGTCCGCGCCGAGGACCACCACGCCCGCCTTCTCGGCCGCCCCGAGGTGGGCCTCGGCCTCGGCGATTCCCGCGGCCCGCAGGAGCGTGAGGTCGGGGCGCGCGGCGGCGCAGCACACCAGCAGGGTCCGCACCGCGGCGGCGGGCAGCTCCCGTGCGCCCGCCAGGGTCGACGCGCGTAGCCTGCCGGGAACACGGGGGCTGCCGTCCGCGTCGAGCGCCCCTTCGAGCCGTGCCCCGCGGGCCAGTTCGCGTGCGTAGCCGGGGTTGCCCGCGGCGATCCTGCGTACGACCCGGAGCGCCTGCGGCGGCAGCGGCTCGCCGCCCGCGGCGGCGAGCAGCGCCGCGATGTCGTCGTCGGGCAGCGGCGGCAGCGGGATCTCGGCGGTGCCCGGCGGGCAGCACCAGGGGCGGGCCGGCTGGCCGCCGGGGGCCACCCGCTCGGTCGCGACGACCCGCAGTGCGGCGCCGCGCAGCCTGCGCGCGGCGAACGACAGCACGTCGGCGCTCTGCTCGTCCAGCCAGTGCAGCCCGTCGAGCACGAGCAGCGCGGGCCCGTCCTGGGCGCACAGGGCGAGTGCCTCGGTCACGGCCATCCGCAGCGCGAGCCCGTCGCGCTCCTCGACGGTCACCCGGCAGTGCAGCAGCACCTGGCGCAGCACCCGGGCGCGCTCCGGCGGCAGTGCGTCGAACACCTCGCCCGGCAGCTGGCCGAACAGGTCGACGAGGGCGACGTACGGCAGCCTCGCGTCCTCCTGCGCGGGCGTGCAGGAGAGCACGGGCGCGCCGTCCGGCGCGAACCGGGCGGCCAGGGCCTCCACGACCGTCGTCCTGCCGCTGCCCGTGGGCCCGTACAGCAGGACGCCGCGGCCCCCGCGCAGCGCGTCGCCCGCGGCGTCCAGAGGTGCCTGCTGGCCGCGCAGAACAAGCGGAGGGCGGGACTCCGCCCGGTACGCGGTCTCCCGCCGGGAAAGGAGATCTCGCACGCTGACGGACCACCCTTTCGTTCGCGGTACTTCGCGGTGCTGCGGACCCCGCTGCCGCGGCCCGTACGCGTGCTCATGACAGGACGACATCGACGCCGTGTCAAGAGTGGTACAGGCGCCGCGCGCCGCCCGCCCCGCGCCGTCGCCCGCCCCCGGGGAGGGGCCCGCGCCGCGCCGCGTGTCCCCGCTCCCGCCTGCGCGGACCGCCGCCGTCCGCCGGCGCGCCCCGGCCGGTGCCGCCGTCCGCGGGCCCGTGGGATCGGTGCGGAAGATCGAACCGGCTCATGGGTGACTCTCTAAGCCGCCTTTGCGTCGGCTTTGCTTTTTATTGGCCCGGACGGCCGGCGCGGGCGGGATTGGTCCGTACCTGTGGGCCGGGGGTCGGGTGCCGGGCGTCGCGAACCCGGGAGCCGGAGAGCCCGACCTCCGCGCGGGCGGGCGCCGTGTCACAGGTGTCTGGTAGGTATGGGGCTGTGAGCAGCGGCGACGAGCGGGAGCAGGGGACCGAGGGGGAGCAGCTCGCGCTGATCAGGGAGACCGTGCGCGAGGCGAAGACGCCCCGCGCCAAGCCGCGCACCTGGCGCGGCGCCGCCCTCGCGGAGCGGCTGCCGGTCGCGCGCGTCGTGGTCAACAAGGGCGTGCTCCACCTCGACCAGTACTTCGACTACGCGGTCCCCGCCGAACTCGACGCGGACGCGCAGCCCGGCGTGCGCGTGCGCGTGCGGTTCGGCGCGGGCGCGCACGCCGTGCGCGGCGGGCGGCGCGAGGGCGGGCGGCTGATCGACGGCTTCCTCGTCGAGCGGCGCGCCACCTCCGACTACTCGGGCCCCCTCGCCGCGCTCGCCGACGTCGTCTCGCCCGAGCGGGTGCTCAGTGACGAGCTGCTGCGGCTCGCGCGCGCCGTCGCCGACCGCTACGCGGGCTCGCTCGCCGACGTCCTCCAGCTCGCCGTGCCCCCGCGCAGCGCCCGCGCCGAGCGCGCGGCGTCGCCCGGGCCCGCGCCGCCGCCGCCCGCGCCCGAGCCCGGCACCTGGGAGCGGTACGAGACGGGGCCCGCGTTCCTCGAAGCGCTCGCCGCGGGCGCCGCGCCGCGTGCCGTGTGGAGCGCGCTGCCCGGACCGCACTGGGCGGCGGAGCTCGCCCGCGCCGTCGCAGCGACGCTCGCCTCGGGGCGCGGCGCCCTCGTCGTCGTGCCGGACGGCCGGGCCTCGGCCCGGGTCGACGCGGCCCTCACCGGGATCCTGGGGGAGGGCAGGCACGCGCTGCTCACGGCGGAGGCGGGACCCGAGAAGCGCTACCGCGAGTGGCTTGCCGTGCGGCGCGGCTCCGTACGGGCCGTGGTCGGCACCCGGGCCGCGATGTTCGCGCCCGTGCGCGACCTGGGGCTCGTCGCGCTCTGGGACGACGGCGACGGCAGCCACAGCGAGCAGCACGCGCCCCAGCCGCACGCCCGTGAGGTGCTGCTGCTCCGCGCCCAGCAGGACCGTACGGCCTTTCTGCTGGGCGGCACGGGCTGCACCGTCGAGGCCGCGCAGCTCGTCGCCACCGGCTGGGCCGCGCCGCTCGCCGCCTCCCGGGAGCAGGTGCGGTCCGCCGCGCCCCTGGTGCGCACGGTCGGCGACGCCGAACTCGCCCGCGACGAGGCGGCGCGCGCCGCCCGGCTGCCCAGCCTTGCCTGGCAGACCGTCAGGGACGCTTTGGCCTCAGGGCCCGTGCTGGTGCAGGTGCCGCGCCGCGGATACGTGCCGCGGCTCGCCTGCGAGCGCTGCCGCACCCCGGCGCGCTGCGCGCGCTGCGCGGGGCCCGTCGAGGCGGCGGGCGCGCACGAACTGCGGTGCGCGTGGTGCGGCAGGGCGGCCCAGGACTGGCACTGCCCCGAGTGCGGCAGCCCCAGGCTGCGGGCCCGGGTCGTCGGCGCCGGGCGCACGGCCGAGGAGCTCGGCCGGGCCTTCCCCGCGGTGCCGGTGCGCACCTCGGGCCGGGACCATGTGCTCGACGCGGTGCCCGGCCGCCCCGCGCTCGTCGTCAGCACGCCGGGCGCGGAACCCGTCGCCGAGGGGGGATACGCGGCCGCCCTGCTGCTCGACGGCTGGGCCATGGTGTCGCGGCCCGACCTGCGGGCGGGGGAGGAGGCCCTGCGGCGCTGGCTCCAGGCGGCCTCCCTGGTGCGCGGCCAGGCGGAGGGGGGCAGGGTCGTCGTGGTGGCGGAGCCGACGCTGCGCCCCGTGCAGGCGCTGGTCCGCTGGGACCCGGTGGGCCACGCGCGCCGCGAGCTCGCGGAGCGCGCGGAGCTCGGCTTCCCGCCGGTGTCGCGTATGGCGTCGGTGGCCGGGCCGCCGGAGGCCGTGGCCGCGTTCGTGGCGAGCACCCGACTGCCGGGGGACGCCGAGGTGTTGGGGCCCGTACCGGTGCGCAGCGCCCCCAGGGGCGCTCCCCGGCGGGGCGAGGCGCCCCCGGACGAGCGCTGGGAGCGGGTGCTGCTCCGGGTGCCCCCCGGAAGCGGAGCAGCGCTGGCCGCGGCGCTCAAGGAGGCTCAGGCAGCCCGCCTTTCGCGCGGCGCCGCGGCACCCACGGTGCGGGTCCGCGTCGACCCGCCCGACATCGGCTGACACCGCAGGCGCCCGGCCTCCGAGCTGGCCCGCCCGGCGGTGTGGGCCCGCGGCCTTCGCGTGCGGCGGACCCCGCAGGCCCGGGGCCTTCGCGCGGGCGCCCCTCGGGGCCCGGCGTCATGCCGGACAATCGGCCTGCCTCCGGTCCCCGTTCAGGTGGGCCGACCGGTGCGGCGGGCGGGCCCGCGTGTCGCACCGGTCCGCCCGACTCGCTGCACCGGTCCGCCCGACCGTCCGCCGCACCGACCGGCTCGGGCGGTCGGCGGCCGAGCCGGTCAGCGCGGGTGCGGTGTGCGGTACGGGGCCGGGCCCGCGCCGGTGACGGTGAAGGCGGCCACGACCGGTGCGCAGCGGCGCCGCGCCCGGCTCCGGCCGGCGGGCCCGGGCGCGTAGGCGGCTGCGACGCCGGGGGCGTTTACCGGGCCGCGAAGCCCGCTCCCGAGCGCGTACCCGGCCCGATGCCCGTGCCCGGGCGCGTACCCGCTGCCGCATCCGCTCCTGACCGCACCGCGTACCCGGCCGCGGCGGCCGCACCGTGTGCCCAACCGCGGCGCCCGCGCCGGGCCGTGCCGTGTCAGCTGCTGCGCGGGCTCGGGAAGACCGGCGGCCGCTGCTCCTCGTGGAGTTCGCGTTCCTCGTGGGGGTCGTGGTGGGTGTCGCGCGGCTCGGCGCCGGGCTGCGGCGGCATCGAGCGGGCCGCGGGCACCGACGGCAGGGCGCCCGTCGCGGGCAGCTGCCTGTGCGGCGCCGCGGCGTCCGCCGCCTCCACGGCCCCCGGGCGCGGCGTCGTGCGCCTGGCCCCGTAACGGCGGTGCACCGCCTGCTTCGTGACGCCGAGTGCGGAACCGACGGCGTCCCAGGAGAAGCCGAGCGAGCGGTCGAAGTCCACCGCGGCCGTCACGAGGGTCTCGACGCTGTCGCGCAGCTCCTGCGCGAGCCGTACGGTCGGGGCGGGCGCGCGCCCGTAGACGACGAAGCCCGTGGAGGGGCCCGTCCGCCGGGGCCGGTAGACATTGCCCAACTGGGCGGTGAGGGTACGCAGGGCGTCCACCTGGCGGCGGACGCGCTCGATGTCCCGCACCAACATGTGCAGACTTGCACGGGCCTGTGCGTCGTGGGTTGCGTGGTCGGCCATGGACGAGCCTCTCGGACCGGCGTGGAATGAGGAATCGGGCCGTACCGGTGCGGCCCGATGTGGTCAATCTCTCTTGACAACGCGACACCTGGGCTGTGGTCACGCTGCGGGGGCGTAGGGGCATATGCGTGGGGCGCGTGGGTGGCCGCGCGCCCCACGGGGCGCCGGTGGGGCGGGCGTGCCGTCCGCGCCATAAACTGGTGCGCTCCCGCAGACCCGTGGCACGGGCCGCGCCCGGCCGCCACCGCCCCCTTCCGAGAGGCAGCACGCCACCGATGAAGCTCGTCTTCGCAGGGACCCCCGAGGTCGCCGTACCCGCTCTCGACGCCCTCATCGCGTCGGAGCGCCACGAGGTGGCCGCCGTGGTGACCAGGCCCGACGCGCCCGCGGGCCGCGGCCGCAGGCTCGTCGCGAGCCCCGTCGCCGAGCGCGCGGAGGAGGCGGGCATCGAGATCCTGCGCCCCGCGAAGCCGCGCGACGAGGAATTCCTCGCGCGCCTGCGGGAGATCGGCCCCGACTGCTGCCCCGTCGTCGCGTACGGGGCGCTGCTGCCGCGGGTCGCCCTCGACGTTCCGGCACACGGCTGGGTGAACCTGCACTTCTCACTGCTGCCCGCGTGGCGCGGGGCCGCGCCCGTGCAGCACGCGGTGATGGCGGGCGACGAGGTGACGGGCGCGAGCACGTTCCAGATCGAGGAGGGCCTCGACTCCGGCCCGGTGTACGGCGTGCTCACCGAGACCGTGCGCCCCACGGACACCAGCGGGGACCTGCTGACCCGGCTCGCGCTCGCGGGCGCCGGGCTGCTCGTCGCCACGATGGACGGCATCGAGGACGGCACGCTCAAGCCCGTGCCGCAGCCGGCGGACGGCATCACCCTCGCGCCCAAGCTGACCGTCGAGGACGCCCGCGTCGACTGGGCGGCGCCCGCGCTGCGCGTCGACCGCGTCGTGCGCGCCTGCACCCCGGCGCCCGGGGCGTGGACCCTGTTCAGGGGCGAGCGCCTGAAGCTGGTCCACCTGGCGCCCGCGCCCGAGCGCACCGACCTCGCGCCCGGCGCGCTCGCCGCAGGCAAGAACACCGTGCACGTCGGCACGGGCTCGACCGCCGTCGAACTCCTGTGGGTGCAGCCCCAGGGCAAGAAGCCGATGCGTGCCGCCGACTGGGCACGCGGCGTCCGCATCGCCCCCGGCGAACACCTCGGCGGGACCCCGGCCGCCTGACCGCGCGGCATTGCGAGCGCGTCCCGGCACCTGACCGCGCGCCACCGTGAGCGCGTCCTGTCCACGGGCCGCGCCCGACCGCCGTCCGTACGGCGCCCGCAGGGCTCCCGGCCCCCGCCCGTACCGCCCGCACAGCCCCTTCGCAGCCCGCGTACGCTGGGACGTGAGGACCGGGGTGCGGGCGAGCCGCCCTGGGAGCGCCGCTGGTCCCGGGCCCGGTGGGCGCGGACGACCGGGTATCCGTGAGCCGCGGTCCGCGTCGGCCGACCCCACCCCGTACCCCCGGAGCACCTTTGAACGACCAGGCCCCCAGGGCCCGCAGGCAGC
Organism: Streptomyces sp. NPDC047002; assembly: GCF_040704505.1. NCBI lineage: Bacteria > Bacillati > Actinomycetota > Actinomycetes > Kitasatosporales > Streptomycetaceae > Streptomyces > Streptomyces sp. NPDC047002. Next base: position 3,538 of record NZ_JBEYWC010000028.1, on the reverse strand, counting down.
AGCCGCACACGCCGGGCGGTGGACGCCGCACCGGCAAGCCGTACCGGCGCCCCAGGAAGGACCCCGCGCGCATCATCGCCTTCGAGGCGCTGCGCGCGGTCGACGAGCGCGACGCGTACGCGAACCTCGTCCTGCCCCCGCTGCTCGGCAAGGCCCGCGAGCAGTCCGGGTTCGACGCGCGCGACGCCGCGCTCGCGACCGAGCTGGTCTACGGGACGCTGCGCAGGCAGGGCACGTACGACGCCGTCATCTCCGCCTGCGTCGACCGGCCGCTGCGCGAGGTCGACCCGCCGGTGCTCGACGTGCTCTCGCTCGGCACGCACCAGCTCCTCGGCATGCGCATCCCCACCCACGCCGCCGTCTCGGCGACCGTGGAGCTGGCCCGGGTGGTACTCGGCGACGGCCGCGCCAAGTTCGTCAACGCCGTGCTGCGCAAGATCTCCGCCGACGACCTGGACACCTGGCTCGCCCGGGTCGCGCCGCCGTACGACGACGACCCCGAGGACCACCTCGCCGTCGTGCACGCCCACCCGCGCTGGGTGGTCTCGGCGCTGTGGGACGCGCTCGGCGGCGGCCGCGCCGGGATCGAGGACCTGCTCGCCGCGGACAACGAGCGGCCCGAGGTGACGCTGGTCGCCAGGCCCGGCAGGTCCACCACCGGCGAGCTGCTCGACGCGGTCGGCGACGAGGGCGGCCTGCCGGGCCGCTGGTCGCCGTACGCGGTCAGGCTCGCCGAGGGTGGCGAGCCCGGCGCGCTCCGGGCCGTGAAGGACTCCAGGGCCGGCGTCCAGGACGAGGGCAGCCAGCTCGTCGCGCTCGCCCTCGCGCAGGCGCCCCTCGAAGGCCCCGACGCCCGCTGGCTCGACGGCTGCGCAGGGCCTGGCGGCAAGGCCGCGCTCCTCGCCGCGCTCGCAGCGGAGCGCGGGGCCGCGCTGCTCGCCGCCGAGAAGCAGCCGCACCGCGCGCGCCTCGTGGAGCGCGCCCTCGCGGGCAACCCGGGGCCCGCCCAGGTCGTCACGGCGGACGGCACGAGGCCGCCGTGGCGCGAAGGCGCCTTCGACCGGGTGCTCGTCGACGTCCCCTGCTCGGGCCTCGGCGCGCTGCGCCGCAGGCCGGAGGCGCGCTGGCGCCGCCGCCCCGACGACCTGAAGGGCTTCGCGCCGCTCCAGCGCGGCCTGCTGCGCGAGGCGCTGCGGTCCGTGCGGGTCGGCGGCGTCGTCGGCTACGCGACCTGCTCACCGCACCTCGCGGAGACCCGCGTCGTGGTGGACGACGTGCTGCGCGAGGGCCGCACCGGGGCCGAGCTGGTCGACGCGCGCCCGCTGCTGCCCGGCGTCCCCGCACTCGGCGAGGGCCCGGACATCCAGCTCTGGCCGCACCTGCACGGTACGGACGCCATGTACCTCGCGCTGCTGCGCCGCACGTCCTGACCGGCGCGGCCCGTCTGCGGGCTGTGCGCACGCATGCCGCGGGCGGTGCGCACGCACCGCAGGACCCCTGGTCCGTACCGAACCGCAGGACCCCTTGGTCCGTACCGAAACGTGGACCGGGGCAGGAACGGCCCCCGGTCCGTGGGAGGCTTGGCGCATGGCACAGATCAACCCCAGCATCCTGTCCGCCGACTTCTCCCGGCTCGCCGAGGAGGCCAAGGCCGTCGACGGCGCCGACTGGCTGCACGTCGACGTGATGGACAACCACTTCGTGCCCAACCTGACCCTGGGCGTCCCCGTGGTGGAGGCGCTGGGCAGGGCGACGAGCACCCCGCTCGACTGCCATCTCATGATCGAGCAGCCCGACCGGTGGGCGCCGCAGTACGTCGAGGCGGGCGCGGGGTCCGTGACGTTCCACGCGGAGGCCGCGGCGGCGCCGGTGCGCCTCGCGCGCGAGATCCGCGCCAAGGGCGCCCGCGCCTCGATGGCGCTCAAGCCGGCCACGCCGGTCGAGCCGTACGAGGACCTGCTGCCCGAGCTGGACATGCTGCTGATCATGACCGTGGAGCCGGGCTTCGGCGGCCAGGCGTTCCTCGACATCATGCTGCCGAAGATCCGCAGGACGCGGCAGCTGATCGCGCGGCACGGCCTCGAACTGTGGCTCCAGGTCGACGGAGGCGTCTCCGCCGACACGATCGAACGGTGCGCCGACGCCGGGGCGGACGTCTTCGTCGCGGGCTCCGCGGTCTACGGGGCGGACGACCCCGCCGCCGCGGTGCGGATGCTGCGCCACCAGGCTGACGAGACCACCGCCAAGGCGTCCTGGTCCTGCGGCCACTGACCGCGCCGGGGCCGGGGCGGCGGCGCGGGGCCGCGCGGGCGCGGCGGCCGTGCGGCCGGTGCGCCACGGTCAAGTGAACGGGGCCCGACAGGGCTGATCGACTACCGACGTATCTGACAGGATGAACGGCGAGTCCAGAGGGTGCGCAGAGTGAAGGAGAACGCGGTGCCTGGAATCTCGGCGGGGCGGCCGGCCCTGCGCATGGGACCCGCGGAACTGGTACAGGCGGCGGCCATGGCGCGCCGGTTCTACCTGGAGGGCAAGTCCAAGATCCAGATCGCCGAGGAGTTCGGCGTCAGCCGCTTCAAGGTGGCCAGGGTCCTGGAGACCGCCCTCGAACGCGACCTGGTGCGGATCGAGATCCGCGTGCCCGCCGAGCTGGACGCGGAGCGCTCCGACGCGCTGCGGGCCCGCTTCGGGCTGCGGCACGCGGTGGTGGTGGAGTCGCCCGCCGACGGCGCCGACGAGTCGCCCGACCCGGAGAACCTCGGCGAGGTCGCCGCCGACCTGCTGGGCGAGCTGGTCACCGAGGGCGACGTGCTGGGCCTCGCCTGGGGCCGGTCCACCATCCACATGGCGGCGGCGCTCGACCGCCTGCCGCCGTGCACGGTCGTCCAGCTGACCGGCGTGTACGACGCGGGTACGGCGGAGCGCGGCTCGGTGGAGGCCGTACGCCGCGCCGCGCAGGTCTCGGGCGGCGAGGCGCACCCGATCTACGCGCCGATGCTGCTGCCCGACCCGGCGACGGCGTCGGCGCTGCGCAACCAGCCGGGCATCGCCCGCGCCTTCGACTACTTCGACAAGGTCACCGTCGCCGCCGTGTCCATCGGCTCCTGGGAGGCGGGCATCTCGACGGTGCACGACATGCTCCCCGAGGAGGAGCGGGCGCACTACTCCTCGCTCGGCGTCGCCGCCGAGATGTCGGCGCACCTCTTCGACGCGCAGGGCCGCAGGGTCGGCAGGGACCTCGGCGAGCGGTGCATCACCGTGGAGGCCGACCGGTTGCGCCGCATCCCCGAGGTGGTCGCGATCGCGGGCGGGCGGCGCAAGTCCGAGGCGATCGGCGCGGTGCTGCGCTCCGGGCTCGTCACCAGCCTGGTCACGGACACCGTCGCGGCGGACTTCCTGCTGAAGGACTTCACCCCGGCGCCCCGCCCCGCCCTGGAGCGCGCCGACCCGGACGGGGACTGACCCGCCCGCGCGGGCCTGCGGACCGCGCGCACCAGCCCGGTGGGGCCGTGCCTTGGAGGAACGTCCAAGGCACGGC